>NZ_JAZFTO010000272.1:0-2313 GCF_036446775.1 Candidatus Desulfatibia sp. | reverse complement strand
CCGCTGGTATTTAAAGCCGGTGAAAATTTGGAAAGCCTCGGTTTAACGGGTTTTGAAACGTTTTATATCAGCGGAATCAAAGATATGAATCCCAGAAAAATATTGCCGGTCAAAGCCGTAAAAAAAGACGGCAAAACTATCGATTTTGAAGTGGTTTCACGACTGGACACCGATATTGATGTGGCTTACTTTAAAAACGGCGGCATTTTGCAATATGTCCTGCGCAAAATTCTATCCTAACTTCCTATCCTAACTAGTGCCCATCCATAAATAAATTGGAGCACTAAGCAGTTTCCAATTCATAAATGAGGGCCAAATTATAAAATCAGGGTCGATGAGCAAGGCCGCACAAGGGTTTTCGCCCGCCTGTCCCGCTGTATGCGGGGAGGCGTACTTTAGTACGTCGCCCCGCCAATATAGGCGGGACAAGCGCGCGGAAACCCGCGGCCTCCGGCTCGTAGAGCCTACGCCTCGGAGAGCCTCCGGCTCGTAGAGCCTACGCCTCGGAGAGAGAACGCCTCGGAGAGAGAACGCCGCTCATCGGAAAAATAGCCATTTATGGATGGAAACTAACTAAGCCGTTTGTCATACATCTTACCGATACCGTATTCATCCCGCCGCATAAACTTTTCTGTTGCAGGACCGATGATCTGCATTTCAGGATGCTTCATTTGAACGTCAAGAGCGCTCCTCATTTCCTTGGTGCATCCGGTACTGAAAGTGGCGTCCTTGCCAACCCACTCCGGCGGGACCTTTTTATTCATGATCTGAAATGCCTGGGCAATATCATCGTATGTCTGAAAGCGCCAGATGTCGATCAAACCGCTTCTCTGTACTATCTCCCACATGTACATCAGATCGTCGGCATCCATACCCGGTTCAAAATATTCAGAAGGGTTAATGATAAAAGTCATGGCCGACTGCTTTTTGAGAAACTCTACAAAAACCGACATGATCTTTTTGGCTATGCCGATTTTTCCGGGAATGGAACCGATGATTCCGCTATAAAAAACAACGGTCATGCCTTTCTTTTTGGCGGTTTCCATATGGTCGATGATCGTTTGAGCTTTGCTTTCAAGATCTTTGTGTGAAAATTTGATCACCGACGGATGCTTTGGTTTATAGCAGATCGAAATCGACCCCTGGTCATCTTCTGAGATATTGAATATGTCTTGAGTAAAGTGAAAGTGAGTATCAAAGAATCGCCGCTTCTGTTGATGACCTCTGGATATAACCCCGTCAACCTCTTTGAATATTCTGGCAAATGCTGTTGATGTCAGCAGGAGATTGAGGTTTTCGCGTGTTCCGTCTGATATGGCAAAGATGTAGTATTCGCTTCTTAGCATTTTCAGCAGTTCGTTTTTGGTCATATTATTTTCTTGGATAAACAGTGCACTTTCCAGTTTTTTAAATAGCGTTTCGTCTTCCTGAGCATCTGCAAAGTCTACCTTCGTAAAAAGGGCCCCCTCCTTGAAAGCGATTATGATTTTATGCCCCAGCTTGACCAGGTAATGAATAATGCTCAAATCGACCATTACTTCACCGGCTTCATTGGTCAGCCAAAGAATTTTTTTGGACCGGACGGTTTGCGGGGCGCCAGCTTTGCTTTGAATACCTAAGAATTGAAACAGAGAATCAACACCATTGCCGGATAAAGGGCGGTTAAACAGCTTAAGATAATCCTCCTTAGTGTAACTTGAGGATTTATCCGATTCCCACAGTGAGTTTTCAACCGACAGCGAAATGAGTCTTTTGAATTCGAGGTGTTCAATATGTTCTTTGATGGCCGTCAACGTCGTGGGAGCTTTTACAAGCTGCGAGCTGTCCACATGGTTGAGCGCCTTTTGAAAAGCCTCTGAGTTTAGGGCCGTGCCGACCTGCCGGTTGCGCCTGGCTTTTTCAAAAAGGTATGGGTCTTCAATGTGGGTGTGGTTCAAAAAGATCCGCATAAGGCGCTTTTCAAGCCGGGAAGGTATCATAATTTCATCACGAGTTTCATGCTTAAATTTGATTTTAATGAGAGATTTCAAATATTTTTTTTCGTTTTGATCTTCGATTTGTCGATTGATAAGCTCCATTATCCGCTGCAGCACTTCATTATATTTTTCCCGGATAAAATCAGACCGGCCTCTGCTCATGATAGCCGCAAACATACGGTCGGAACATGGATAGTAGCGCTCATCCTCCTCGGTATAGACCATAAATCTGATCTGCTCCGGCGTGGCGGCCTGATCCGGATGCGTAAAATAGTCGAGATGATTTTCAATATAGAAGGTGGTAAACCAGGCATCCGTCTCCGGATTTTCTCCTGGT
>NZ_JAZFTO010000271.1:0-10313 GCF_036446775.1 Candidatus Desulfatibia sp. | reverse complement strand
TGGGACAAATCATCCAACCGCTCATTGGAACATGAACTACTTGGCGAAGAACCGCTCTCGATCATAATTGAGGGCAAACCGTATTCGGTTGTGATGCGCACCCCGGGAGATGAACTGGCCCTTGCCGCCGGCTTCTGCCTGGCCGAAGGGATTGTGGATACTGCCGATGATTTTACCACCATTACTTGTTGTGAAGACACTGATAAAAACGTGGTCGCCATTACCCTCAGCCAATCAAGACGCAATAACATAGCCGATCTTCTGGACCGCCGCGGCTTTATCAGCCAGACCAGCTGCGGCATTTGCGGCAAGGAGATCGTTCAAGACCTTTATCAAATGGTTCAGCCCATCAGCAATAATACGTCAATTGACAGCAAACGGGCACTGGAGTGTCTTGAAAATCTTAACCGCCATCAGCCCTTGCGCGATAAAACCCGGGCATCCCATGCCGCCGCCCTCTTTTCTTCCGATTTTAAACTCCTGACAGTAGCCGAAGATGTCGGGCGCCACAATGCCTTGGACAAAGCCATCGGCGAGCTGTTTCTGACCCGCCGGCTGGGCGAGGCTTCACTGGCAGTCCTTTCTTCCCGCATCAGCTATGAACTGGTTCAAAAGGCCGCCAGGGCTAAAATTCCCGTTATCTGCGCCCTTTCGCGCCCCACTTCCCTGGCTGTTGAACTGGCTGCCGGTCTCAACATGACCCTGGCCTGTCAGGCCGACGAAACCGGACTGATAATCTTCTGCAACGAGCACCGTCTTAAATTATAACTCAAATCATAAACAAGGGATGCTACCATGACTCAAATTGACAGCACCTCACTTTTGGATTTTTACAACCTGCTGTTAGAGGCTGAACGCGCCGGCGTAAAGGTACTCGGAGAGTTACTCTCGCAAACCGAGGACCAGCATCTTTTGGACCTTTTAAAGAAGTTTTTGCGGGATGAAGGCGTCAACTGCCGCATTCTGATCGCCCTGATCCACGATCTCGGAGCCGAGCCCAGCAATAGGACCGGAGATTTCGTCGACAAGGTGCTGGCGCTGGACAGCTTAAAAGAGCAGATCGACCTGCTGATCCGCGGTCAGGAATGGGTGGCGCGGAAAATTCGGGGATCCCGCCACCTCTTACCGGCAGGATCACCACACCTGTTCATGGAAGCGATCAAGGTACAGCACGAAGAAAATGTGGACACCCTGAATATATATTTAAAAACCTAAACTGATCGGTTCTAGGTTCAGAGTTCTAGGTTCAAAGGTTATAACATCTCGATATCAATAACGTTACAACTCAATGTCAGGATTGGTCTTTTGCACCCATTGGGTGAGAATTGCTTGCCACCTCTATTGAGGCGTA
The DNA here is from genome assembly GCF_036446775.1 of Candidatus Desulfatibia sp. Classification (NCBI taxonomy): domain Bacteria; kingdom Pseudomonadati; phylum Thermodesulfobacteriota; class Desulfobacteria; order Desulfobacterales; genus Candidatus Desulfatibia; species Candidatus Desulfatibia sp. The sequence continues at coordinate 8,962 of NZ_JAZFTO010000271.1, read as the reverse complement.
ACTCTTTTGAATTGAGTCTGTTAGGGCTCATCAACCCGGAACCCCTGGCCCAGACCTGATTTCAAGAAGTTGGACCCAAGGCATATATTTTAATAGCAGAGGGTTGATCCCCTTGATAACGGTCGTCGCGCCAGGGCGGGCTTGAACGTTGAACCATTCAACCTAGGAAGAAGCATTACCCATCTCGGACAATTCTTTAAAGTTAATCAACTGCCGGCGCATCATGATTAAGTCACCCCAAGGCAGTATGAGGCGCATTAGCACCCCAAGTATTCCTTGCGGGTAGCGAACAAGCAATTTTACGATCAAACGACACTTACCATCGCTTTGTGGAATGATAAGATAGCTTACCCCTGTATCACCAAAAAATTTCAGTGCAAATATATCTTTTTTGATGCGAATCGTAACATGTCGATTACGCTTAAAATCAACCAATTCGAATATTGTCATCACTGTTTGGCCAACCGCAAGGTTATCTAATCCGGGAGTCAGCTTTCGGGGACTGCGGCGGCCGAAATTGTCTATCCAGTCATAGCTATAGGGTGCGACCCGCATTTGGCAGAGCCATCGGAAAATTATTTCCGGCTTCGACTGAATGGTTATACCCCGGTAGTATGCCTCATCGAAAACTTCTATGAAACCATCACAAGGGAAATCGAGAAGACGCTCATGAGGTTCTGTCCCCCATATACGACTCTTTGACAACATAAAAACATCCTATAACCCATTTAATTTAAAGGCGGTTTCTTTGAGTCTCTTATCATTCGTCCAAAGAGGAATCCCGGACAATTGAGCAGATGCTAGAAGGTGCACATCGACAAAACCGATTCCGGTTCCACTCAAATGGTTCTGTTCGATAAAATATAGATATTCAGCGAGATCTATAGTTGGCACTTTCGGAAGGTCTTGTAGCAGGGCCAATATTTCAGATCGATTTTTGATATTTCCGCAAGCTAACTCACCAATTACAAAAGGGTGGCAGACAACTTCGCCATCAAGCAAGAGTTTCTCAAGTTGGATATCATCCCTTCGAAAGTGATTAACCCATACAGAAGTATCAACCAGAACCATCGTTACAACTTTGCAGATCTACGCCTCGGTATAGGCCGCAGATCCTTTTCTGTTCCGCCCAGTTTTGCAAGTCGCTTGCTGCTTTCACGGGCAATCAAGGCCTCTAAACCGAGTCTGACCAAGGCGGTTTTTTCTTTGATTCCGGTTAAGCGAGATGCTTTTTCCAACACATCGTCGTCTATGTTTAATGTTGTTCTCATATGCATTAATATGCATCTTTTATGCATACATGTCAATTTAAAAATGAAATGCTAACCCATAACCGGCAGCAAAAAACAGAGCGACGAAGGAGCGGCCCTTTTTGCTGTCCGAAAAAAAGGGGGTCAAGTCCTACTTTTGACCCTTATTAATACTATCTTGAATTTTCCCTATCCGTTTTTTAATTTTCCTGTCATATTTTTAAAGCCTCAAAAAGCTTTGGCTATCAAGAGGCGACCCCGATACCTAATAAATATTTAACCAACTATCTTTTAATCATGATTTATTTACTTGTTTATATACGTTCCACATTCATCATGGGTCAATAGTAGGACTTGACCCCATTTCTACTGATTTCTTACATAATTACAACATCAGCAAACATTTGAGAATATCTTTCCACGACAAGATTCCGTCAATATTTCCCGAAGGCGAAACAACAGGGAGGCAGGAAATATTCTTTTTTAACATAATACTCGCTGCATCATCTACAAGGGTGTCCGGTTCAACAGTTATCGGTTTTCTTGACATAATCTGATGAGCTTTTTTCTTTAGCGTTTGCCTGGCACGAGAATCTTCTGAAATGGTATTTACATAAGGACTGATCTCTTTAAGCACATCACGATCAGATATGATGCCAATGAGTTCCCCATCGTCCACAATCAGGAGATGATGAAACTTGTGCTTTTCAAAAATCTTTTGTATTTGTCCAAGAGTATCATCCATTTCTATTGTAATAACCTTTGTTGTCATAATCTCATTAACAATCATAATAATGATCACCTCGCATTTTTCCTATCACAATATACAAAAACTTCTATAGATACTCTCGTTGAAGATTTTTTGCCGCAATCATGCCTTTGGTAAAAGTGAAGATTTGTAACCAACATCATCATGTCAGTACTCCTGTCTATATAGATAAATTCCCCTGATGGGCAAGAGCAGGGCCAAAGAACAATGTACCATCCCATATAGATACCGGCGTAAAGCAGCAATCTACGGTCACAAACCTATCATCACGTGGAACGGAGTAACCCGCTGACGGCCCTCAGCTTTGACTGAGTAGGTAACCAACCGGAAGCACGCGGGTATGTCCCAAGAAACAAAGGCCCAGGGTAATGCCTGGGATAGGCTGACGTGGAACGGGTATTCGGGAAGGCAAGGGTGCTTAAGAAAGGCCGGAGCTTTAGACACACGTCCTCGGACGTAGTGAAAACCAGTTGCCCCCGGAGTGCATTTGCCAAGCGGCCCCCTCTGGTAACAGTTTGGGCTGTGCCGATGACAACGGCCCGGATACTCAAGCGCCGGATGCGTCGAAAGATCCAAGTCCGGTTTTGTAGCAGAGGCGGGGCCGTGATGCCCCCGTCGACTGCACCTTAGGAGACCTGATTGGTATTGATTGCAGCACGAATAGCCTTATTAAAACTCTACTTCCATACCGTCAAAACCAATTTCTGTTTCTGGAAAAATATCACAGGCTGATGCAAGTCCAATTTTTAATCCCAAAGTATTATGATGAATAAGAACCAAACGTCCCACCTGCGCTTCAGCAGCAACTTGTGCTACAGCACTGGTATGACTATGTCCCAATTGTTCAGAAACATTTGACAAGCTATCGGGCATATAACACTCACGCAAAAGAACATCAACTCCTTTTATTTTTTCTATGTATGGCGATTCTGGTCTAGCGATCGTATCCGTTACATAAGCTAAAGAATGACCAGGCCAATCTAACCGAAATCCAAAACATTTGATCGTGTGTTCCAAAGGAAAATAGGTTACGTGGAATTGAGCTGATCTGAAAAAGCACGAGCTTTTTCAGATCAGCTCCAATGATTTGTTGAACAATAGATTGAAAACAACCTTTCAGGTCTTGGCACTTATCACTTAGAGGTTAGCATTGTGCTGGTTTAAACCTGTAAGATTTTGGCTCCATGGATAATTCTTAGAATAAAGACTGAATCTGCAATGACTCTATAAATTACTCTATACTTTTTATAAATTAAATGACGGTAGTCAGTTCCGAAAAACTCATTTTCGGGTATCAATGGATGACGCTCAGGATAAGTATTAAGTGAATAAAGCTTTTCCTCAAGTTGAAGTACAAAATTGACAGCATTATTAGGGCTGTCGGCCGCAATATAATAATAGATATGCTCTAAATCATCTTGCGCATGCTGAGTTAAATTTACCTTACATTTTTTTGTCACGCTTAAATTCCTTAAAAAATGCTCGAGCCTCTTTAAATTTACTGTTACTTATGTCCTCTTCAGCCGGCGCAAGAAGCTTGAGCAAATTAAAGGCATTATTAATTTTCTCATATTCCTTTGCGTCCATAAGTACAGCCTTCGCTTTGCCGTTAACTGTCAGAATCACAGGCCGTTTCGTCTTATGGATTTGTTCTAGAATAGAGTTGGTATTCCTCTTCAAATCAGTAATTGAACGAATATCCTGAGTAATGCTTATTACCATTTTAATCACCTCTTTACCTTTAAATGAATGCTATATTGGATGTTTTTAATATGTAATATTTGATGCTAAAAGTCAAGATTATTTGATGTGTAAAATGCTAACGTCAAGCATCAGCGGCCACGATGTCGTTGATTAGAACTTAACCTTTCGCATCTCGCAAAACTGGATTACGAACCACAGAATTCGGGTCCGTTGCATGCGTTTGGGCGGCACTTTGGAGTTATCACGTTCAACTGGAACGATATGCCTTGAATACGATAGCTTGCATTTTGGCTTTGATTGATGACTGCCCGTATGTGTCACTGATAACACCCTCCACAATATCTACAACCTTTTCTACTTCAATTCCAGCACGTTCAGCAATCTGGCTGCAAACAGGTGTTCCCAAGATGTATCCCAAGGCAACCTGCCGGGCCGTTTCACAAAGGCTATCTCTCGGTAGGACTGTAATCTCAATATCTCCAAAACCGGCCTGCCCCAACAATCGCTTGACTTCATCTATCTGATAATAACCGTATGGCACATCGAAAAATGGAGGTGGGTTTTCCGGAAACAAACGAATAAGCGTTTCATTGACGGTCCGGATGAGATGATTATGCTCATACGAATCCCAAATATTGAAGACAAATGCCCCTTCTGGTTTCAAAACTCGCACCACTTCTTTAAGCGCAGATTGTTTATCCGGAAAAAACATCAGGCTGAATTGACAGACAACCGCATCAAAAAAAGCTGATGGTAATGATAAATTGGTGGCATCAGCAATCCGGAACTCTAAATTGTGGTGAGTGTTGAACTTGCGCTTGGCATGCTCCAGCATCGCTTCATTTAGGTCGGTGACAACAATTTTCACATCTTGCGGCAACACATTTCGGAGTTGTCGGGTAGCGATGCCTGTACCGGCAGCGGTTTCCAGCACAGTCCCCCCGGCGGGCACAGAAACCCGTCGTGCAAGGTCAAGCGCGTATTCTTCGAAAATAAGTGGCCCCAAATACTGGTCGTAATGCTCAGGAATTGACCCAATGAAGGCTGTGTGAGAATCAACCATACTTCCTCCTAACTTTCGTTTAAGATTAGATTATTTTAGCTGTCCAACTCACAGATAACGAGCGGCGTCGCCCAGCGACAAAAGCCCGATGTTTAAATAGTTTTTAATATCATACAGATCAATTCGGACAAGCTGTAAGCCGTCCCGTTCATTTGTTTGTTAAGTGCGGTCTACCCCTGCATGATCAATCGTTGTTCCAGGAGACCCTTCTTCAAGTTTTTTTCGCATATCTTTTGGAATTTCCATTTTTTTATGTTCACCTGCACTTACCATCACGTAAATAATCTCTGCTGAAGCTATATTAACAGCAGTTTTATGATTAGAAAACTGAACTTGTAAGGTGTATGATGAAGTTCCTACTCGTATAGATTTAACCGTTATTGCAATTACATCATCAAAATGAGCTGGAGCTTTCCAGTTAATAGACAGTTTTACAACTTGATTATCGATTCCTTTAGATAAAATATCATTGTAATTGCCCCAAATGACACGCATGAATTCAGTAACAGCAATATCAATATAATCTGCATACCTTCCGTAAAATACCACTTTTTGTGCATCGCATTCAGAATATCGAACTCGAAGCAGATGACAGAATTCATCTCTCATTTATCTATATCCCAATGTTCACTTTATCACCTTGCTATGTAAACATCCGGAGTCCTGACCAAAGTTCGTACACCGGTTCTTCAATCCTCGGGTTGAATTCATTAGGACCATAGATGATCACAAAGGACATGCGTTGAAAGCGTAGAAAAGACTCTAAATCAAAAGTACGGCCGAGGTTGAGTCTGAAGGTGCCGCTGTTTAAATAATGTTTCTCATTTCCATCCTCATCAACAAATAACGGCACATGCTTTGGTTCGTGTGTATGGCCTAAAACGCAGAACCGTACACTTTGCCCTATTAGACCTTTGAGTTGTTTAACGGCAAATTCAGATGAAGTTGTATCCGATATAAAACTTGAAATTTTCTCAAGTAAACCCACTGGCACATGCGTGCCAAAAAGCTTGACAGCCCGCAAGGCGGTCTGGAGTTTGTCTGCTTCGTCAAGGCGGATGTTCCATTGGTCATGTTTTTTGATCCACGCTTTATAGTAATCAAGATCTTGAAATTGGTCAACAATTCCTTGAATCATTTTCGAGATCTGGTTTTTTATCCTCGGCTGTGGAAAATCCTTCAATATGTCCTGTAGGTAACTGATGGCCATCAGGTGGGGTCTGACATGCTCAATATCACGGAGTCGTCGTTTTGCCGCAACTGGAATTGAGAGCTTTTGCGCTTTGTGACCGATGGCGGTAAACAGCATTGTCGTCATCGAATCGCCAATGGGTTGCTCCTTATATCGGAAATTGCCGTTCCTGTCGAACTCGCAGTTAAAGGGATCGGCTTCATGGCCATGCATCACTAGGGTCTTGTGATCGTCATCAAGGATAAAATTCTTAAACTTCTTTTTGCCGGTCTTTTTAAGTAGAACCTCATATATTTTCCGACGCATGGCATCATCCATGTTCACAACGCGATCATGGTTGCCCGGGATATAAATGCGGTCAATCTGCGCATCATTCTGCCATACTTCTGCAAACTCCGGATGTTGACCGCTCAACCACGCTAGGGCTTCTGCATTGTTGGGATGACTTATAATCTTGTCAAGTATCGCCCGGCATTTAGCAAGCATTTTGCTATCATTATACGGCTCTTGCCACGGACATTCCTCACTGCTTGCATCAAACCAATCTGATGACCTTAAGGGATCGAAGATATCGCCGTTATATACAAATGACACTTTTTGGATGGCCCTCCGGTGCTTCACGATTTCAGAGACCTTTTCTAAGAACCGGCGAAAGGCTTTGTGGTTGACATTCGTAATATCTCTTTCCCCTTCCCCTTTGTTGCTTGTTGTGCCGTCTGTAAAATGTAAATCACTGATAATTACGAGCATCGCCAACTCCTTTCTTTAATGTCCGATAACCCTTTTTTCTCACAAGCCTGATTGGAGCATTTGTGTACTGCGTGTGTACATCGGGCACATCGGGATGTCCCTAATCCCTAATGTCCCCTTAACGCCAAATTGGTTGAATATCGTGTTCGTGTAAAAACTCTTCTGCCAGCTCCTTGATCTTTCGATCTCGAAAATCAAAATATGCGTTCACAACATTTTGGTCGTTAACTTCCGCCTTCCAACCACCGATAGAGCCTGAATATGCTTCTTGTGCTTTTACCCGTAACTCTTCGTCATCCGTCCAGTTCGAGTTCAAAAATTCGCGAAGTATGTCGTGGTGTTCACCGTGATTTCGCCCGCGAATCTCCAAATACATCTCAGGCGCTGCCTCAACTTTCTCTCTAAGGGTAGCGTTTTCTTCAGGCTCTATCCCCGCCCACATTTCAGCATCATCATCCTCAATGAAGACCCAAAATACCTCACCTGTTTTGAGATCAAGATACGTGGACTGAGGATAATGCTCAAAATCCTCATCTCGCTGGAATGCTTCAATAAACATGAACTCGTCAACAGAAATTTTTCGCATAATTCAAAGCCGGTGAATTCAAATTCAAAATGCACCATAACCATATAAATGAATAGTGGACATGACATGCTATCCGGTAATGTGAGGAGAACCACCAACCCACAACCAGAAGGAGCCCATCATGTCCTATTTCCATTTAACATCTGAGGAACGTTATGTCATCTCCCATTTAGTCCTTTATGTAAAATGCAAACTAGAGCAGGACTGGTCGCCTGAGCAAATCACCAACCGGCTGACCGTTGATTGTCCAAACGGCAAAACAATGCGTATCTGCCACGAAACCATTTACCAATGGATTTATTCTGACGCTAAGAATGGCGGCGACCTCTATACCCATTTTCGGCGGCATCACAAAAGGCGCCGTAAACAGCGACGTTACGGTTCCGGCCGCGGTTTGATACCAGGACGGATAAGCATCTCGAAACGTCCTGAAGTTGTCGACAATCAAAAACGTTTCGGCGACTGGGCAGGTGACACGGTCAAAGGGGCGAAAGGTAGCGGCGGCATCGCCTCCCAGGTTGAGCGCAAAAGACACTTACAGTCGACAATGGCAAGGAATTCTCCTACTTCAAACAGCTTGAGAAAAAAACAGGTTTCTCTATTTATTTTGCCGATCCTTATTCGTCTTGGCAGCGCGGTTCAAATGAAAATACTAACGGTCTGGTAAGACAATACTTCCCGAAAAGGACTAAACTATTACCATCCGGGCTTCGGTAGGCGGAAGCAGAATAAGAATCGTCATATGTAAGTTCAGGGATATTTTCTGCTCATCAAAAATGCATAAAAACATGAGCATCCCCTAGAACATAAAGTACATTATAAAATATGGACTTGGCATTGACACATTAGCGGCTTTATCCTATATTTCCTTTGCCCAAAAGGGAATTTAAATAAATGAAAATAAGGAGGTTATTATGACTAAGCTCACGGACGAAGCCAAAAAGGCAATCAAAGAAATACGCCCGTCGTTGTTGGCTACCGCAAGCAAGACCGGAAAGCCAAATGTCTCTGCCAAGGGATCGCTGCGAGTTCTGGATGATGAACATGTTGTATTTGCAGACATTGCCTCTCCCCGAACTGTCGCCAACATCAGGGAGAATCCCCAGGTGGCCCTCATCTGTTTAGATGCTGCAGCGCGAAAGGGCTGCCGCATTTGGGGAAAAGGTAGTATCTTCAACTCAGGTGAACTCTTCGATCAATTAGCCGCTGAGTATGCTGAGAAAAACATGGAGGTGAAAAATGTGGTAAAAGTGGCTGTGGAGGAGGTTGAGACCTTCTAATCAGAAGGCTTTTTGCGCTCCGGTGAAAGAGCATGTTAAATGCTCATTTTATGAAAATAGAAATTAGAGATAAAATCAAAGCTACAACAGCTACTACTGTTGCAATCAAGAATTTTCTGTTTTCGCTTTTCATTGTAGCAAGTACAGATGCTAAATAGGGAAAATGCACACAGTGCTTATCCGAACCAGCCCTTAAAGTGAAAAATAGCACTTTTGACCCATCATCATTTGTATACCCGAATTTGTTTTCTAAATGATAGTACAGCCGTCCAAATATTAGGTCTGGATCAACTTTAAATTTCTTGGATATGATTTCAATATCAATTGGAACATACATTTTCGAAGATCGTGTTTTGTTTTCTTTTTCA
>NZ_JAZFTO010000270.1:0-2033 GCF_036446775.1 Candidatus Desulfatibia sp. | reverse complement strand
TAAATGAGTCTGAATTACGGGATTTCATTTTATATACATATCCGGCAATAAAATCAACATTGGGTAAGGCACTAATGCCGGTAATGGTATAAGCCTCATGTGTGTTTGGTACCATTCTACTATCTTGTCTATTCAAATAGGGAAGGTTGAATGATTGACGGTATGCACGGATATTAATTTCTTCATTCAGTTTAAGCTGAACATAACTTTGTCCCAACACATCAAAACCATTCTGAACAGGTTCCAGTAAATTCGTACCTCCTTCATTTTGCGCACCGTTAACTTTTTGTGATGTGTAATAGCTTGCACCTATTGAAAGACGATCAAATAAATAACCTGACTGGTAATCAATCGAACCGCCCACAGCCCATGCCTTATTATCATTACTACCATCGGCATCAATAATTCCATCATTATCTCGATCAAAATCAAAGGTCCTGAAATTAAATCCAAGTTTTGTATCACGTAAAAATGGTGGAAGGTCCTGGAGTTTTTGTTTCAATATTGGAAAAATGGGACCTTTTAGACGCTTGATAATAAATGAGGACGACAAGGGTCCTTTTATCTCGTCAGCGGAACTCGGATGCGGGTTTTCATCCAGTATATAAGCAGCTTCAGTAGCATAGAGGCTGGATGGACCCATAATAATGATGATCAATAAAATTGTAATACACAAAAAATCTGTACTTTCTGTTAGCAGAAAGCAATAAGCCCGCCAAAGCGGATTTTTCAGGAGGTGTGTATTCCATCCATTCACGTTTTGTGTGACGTGATTTTGGCAGCCTAGAAATTCGTAAGGAAAAAGGGAATAAGCAAAGCATTAACCAGATCGATGAAAAACGCACATACCAGTGGAACGATAACAAACGCCAGATGTGAAGCGCCGTAACGTTTAGTCACTGCCGACATGTTTGCCATGGCGGTGGGTGTCGAACCCAGCGAAATTCCGCCGAACCCGGCGCAAATAACGGCAGCATCGTAACTACGTCCCATCAGGGGGAAAACCACAAACAAGGTCAGGCTGACTGCAATTAGAAACTGAGCGCCGAGTATCGTAAAGATAGGGCCAGCGAGATCAACCAACGTCCATAGCTGCATGCTCATCAGCGACATCGCCAGAAAGGCGCCCAGTGATACTTCGGCAATCAGGGCGATAGCCGGTTTGCGGCTGGGCCAGACAGTGCCAGAGATACGCGGGAAGGATTTCGGGATCAGATTGGTGATAAGAATGCCGGCAAACAGGCAGGTCACGAACAGCGGTAGCTTGAGTCCAAGGTGTTCCAGCCCATCGTTGATTATCAAGCCGAGAATGGCACACACATGAATAGCAAGAATGGCATCCAGAAAGTCCATGTGATTGATCCCGTGTTTGCCCGTCTGTTCTTCCGCTACGCCAATATCCAGTGGTTCCACCTTTGCCGGTACCAGTTTATGTTTTGTAATGAGGAATTTTGCGATAGGTCCGCCCATCAAACTGGCAAGAATAAGACCGAAAGTGGCGCAGGCGATGCCAACCTCCATGGCGTTAGCGATCCCGTAGTCCTCGGCGATTCTCGGTGACCAGGCAATGGCCGTCCCGTGCCCGCCAATCAGGGAAACCGTACCGCCGAGCATGCCGATCGCTGTGGGCTGGTCGAACAGCGCGGCCACCGTAATGCCGATAATGTTCTGCAAGAACATATAGGCAATAGTGACCGAAAGCAGGATCACCAGCGGTTTCCCACCCGTCAACAGGTCTTTCAGGCTGGAGTTGATGCCGATGGTAGTGAAAAAGTAAATCAGCAGAACATCCCGAGCTGCCAGATCGAAACTTATTTCGATGTCACTGATAACGTACAGCAACGCAATCAGCAGGGAAGCTATCAACCCGCCAGTGACCGGTTCCGGTATGCTGAATTCCTTGAGAAAACCGACAGCGTCATTTACCCGCTTGCCGACAAACAGCACGACGATACCCAGTGTAAACGAAAGAAAACCGCTGAGTTGCAAAACACCGTTATCGAATTCTATAGGGGATAAAGGTTCCATAGGGG
>NZ_JAZFTO010000269.1:0-4921 GCF_036446775.1 Candidatus Desulfatibia sp. | reverse complement strand
ATTATCCTTGTTTGCCAGGATAATCACACAGGTTGTAGAGCGGGCAAGTCGGGCAGGCCGGCTTTCTGGCCTTGCAAATAGCCCTGCCAAAGAAAATAAGCTGCAGACTAAAGTCGCTCCATTCTTTTTTGGGAATGATCTCCATCAGATCGAACTCGATTTTTACAGGATTATTGTTTTCTGTAAGCTCCAGCCTTTTCGAAATCCTGGCCACATGCGTATCCACCACTATGCCTTGGATTCCGAACGCCGCGCCCAGCACGACATTGGCGGTTTTACGGCCCACACCGGGCAACTTAACGAGTTCATCCAACCTTGATGGAACCTCGCAGTTGTATTTTTCCACAAGCATGGAGGCACAGTTTTTGATATTTTTGGCTTTGTTGCGGAAATAACCGGTCGGGCGGATCAGCTTTTCAAGCGTCTCAAGCGCTGCACCGGCAAAATCATTTGGAGTTTTCAGCTTTTTAAATAAAACTTTGGTTGCGGTATTTACCTGCTTATCCGTACATTGGGCCGACAATATGGTGGCCACCAGAAGTTCAAAAGGATTTTTGTAATACAACTGGGTCTTGACATCCGGGTAGGTCCTTTTTAGTGTTTTACGGATCTTGGCAGTTCGGTTTTTCCGTTGCGCCATGATTTAAATCCTTTGAGCATAATTTTGACATGATCAACAGGATGTTCAGGATATTATAATCCCATTTTCCTGCCTCCGGCCCGTTGGGCCTACGCCCCGGAGGGATGAAAATGGGATTGCGTAATCCGCCTTTAGGCGGAGCTAAAATTAATCCAGTTGATCTTGTTAATCCTGGTTTAAAATAGATATTGCGTATAGCATGAATTTAAACTCTGGGAAAGTACGAGCTTTGGGTCTTTGCCCCGGCGGCCTCGACAGCATGCTTTCAGCCCTGATATTGCGCAAACAGGGCCTAGAAGTTGAATGGGTAACTTCGCAATTCGCAACTAGCAGCCCGTATCATGCATCATATTTGCCACTCAACTGGCCGCAGGCAGCCGAGATATCCTGCCCTTTGCTGTGACGGATTATTACCGTATAATTCTTTTGGGTCAGGATCTCTTTGAAGTCATTAATGACGGATTCTTGCGGCCGCTCAAATTCACAGCCTTGATAAGTATTAAATGGAATTAGGTTTATTTTGGCCCTTATCGGTCTGAGCAGCCCGGCAAGACGTTCGGCATCCTGCCTGGAATCGTTGATCCCTTTGATGAGAACATATTCGAAAGTAATTCTGCGGCGTGGCAATAAAGGGTATTGGGCGCATGCGTCCATAAGCGTTTCAACAGGATATTTGCGGTTAATGGGCATCAGCATGCTGCGGGTTTTGTTGTCGGTCGCATTTAATGATATCGCCAGATTGACTGTCAATTCACGGCCTAGGTCGGCAAGCCTGGGAACCAGACCTGCTGTTGATATGGTAATTCTGCGGCTTGAAAATCCAAGACCGGCATCGCTGTCTGTGATGGTTTTAACGGCCTCAACGACATTTTGATAATTTGCCAAAGGCTCCCCCATTCCCATCAACACGATATTGGTCAGGCGCATTGTATCGTCTAAGTGATTGGCGATATCGCGAACCTGAGCAATAATTTCACCCTTTGAGAGATTGCGCACAAAACCGCCCTTGGCGGTGAGACAAAATCTGCACTCCAGGGCACAGCCCACCTGACTCGATATGCACAGGGTGTAATGGTCCTTTTCGGGAATCAATACGCTTTCCACATATTTTCCGTCTTCGAGTCTGAAAAGATATTTCCTGGAACCATCTTGAGAAGTTTCAACCTGGGCCGTTTCAAGCCTGTTGATGGTAAAATGATGTGAGAGCAGTTTGCGGAGCTCTTTCCCCAAGTCGGTCATCTCTTCAAAAGTGTCTGCCTGGTGCAGATAGACCCACTTAAGAATCTGCACTGCGCGATAGGGCTCAAGTCCTTGGTCTTTAAGCCAGGTCGCGAGTTGATCACCGGCAATTTCTTTAATGTCAGATGTCTTCAATTTTAGTGTCATTTTATAATCTTATAAATCGATTGATATTTTATTTTGTTTGACATACTATTTACTTGATACTATTACAAAGGATTTCGATTTCAAGAAATAAAATGGTACGATTATGTTTGATAATTTAACGGACAGGCTGAATGCCGTATTTAAAAAACTCAAAGGCCACGGCAAGTTAACGGAGAAAAATGTTCAGGAAGGTTTAAGAGAAGTCCGTATGGCTCTCCTTGAGGCCGATGTCCACTACAAAGTTGTTAAAAATTTTATTGCCGACATCAAGGAGCGAGCCCTTGGCCGGGAGGTCATGGCGAGCCTGACACCCGGTCAGCAAATTGTTAAAATTGTCAACGAAGAATTGACAGAGCTGATGGGGGGGCACCTTACAGATTTAAACCTTTCGGGCTCTTTCCCTTCCTCAATCATGCTGGTTGGTTTGCAGGGGTCCGGTAAAACCACAACAGCCGGCAAACTTGCTGTTTTGTTGATAAAAAAAGGAAGAAAGCCGTACCTGGTTCCGGCCGACGTATATCGTCCCGCTGCCATTAACCAGCTTCAAAAGCTTGGCCAGCAGTTGTCCGTACCGGTGTTTCCATCCAGCACGGAAATGGACCCTGTGCAGATATGCCAGGACGCCAGAACAATAGCGCATAAAGAGGGGTTGGACACCCTGCTCTTTGACACAGCCGGCCGTCTTCATATAGACGAAGTCCTGATGGATGAGCTCTGCCGCATCAAGGATGCGGCCAAACCATCTGATATACTGCTCGTGGCCGATGCCATGACCGGTCAGGACGCTGTCAACATCGCCCAATCATTTAATGATGCCCTTGACATCGGCGGCGTTATCCTGACCAAGATGGACGGTGATGCCCGCGGCGGAGCAGCCATATCGATCAAATCAATAACCAATAAACCGATTAAGTTTATTGGCGTTGGTGAAAAGCTCAGCGATCTGGAGCCCTTTCACCCGGACAGGATGTCTTCGAGAATTTTAGGGATGGGAGACGTCCTGACCATGATCGAAAAGGCCCAGGCGGTGGTCGATGAAAAAAAAGCGGCCGAACTTGAAAAAAAGCTCAGAAAAAGTGAGTTTACGCTCGAAGATTTTCGTGACCAAATGGTCCAGATACGCAAGATGGGGTCTTTGTCGGACCTTATTGGCATGATACCGGGAATGAGCACCAATAAGCATCTGAAAAATCTTGAGGTAGACGAAAAAGAATTCGTCAGGATCGAAGCCATTATCAACTCCATGACCCCCCGGGAACGGCGTCGACATACGATAATAAAGAGCAGCCGCCGCAAGCGAATCGCAAAGGGCAGCGGCACTAAAGTACAGGATGTCAACAAACTAATGAAAAATTACTCCCAGGTTTTGAACATGATCAAAAAAATAAACAAGGGCGGCATGCGCGGAATGGGCCGGGGAATGTTGCCGTTTTAAAGGAGAATCAATATGCCAGTTAAAATTAGATTGGCCAGACACGGAGCTAAGAAAAGACCTTTTTATCGAATTGTGGTAGCGGATAGTGAAAGTCCTAGAGACGGAAGATACCTTGAAAATGTAGGTACTTATAACCCTTTAAAAGATCCGGCCGAGGTTACCCTGGAAGAGGAGCGAATTAAATACTGGATTAACCAGGGAGCCATTCCAACCGACACTGTCAAAAGTCTTTTGAAAAAAGAAAATTTTTTTGCCAATCTTACATAAAGCGTATTATTCTCCTAATTCTCAACCGCCAACAGAGGAGATGGAGCTATGAAAGAGCTGATTCATTACATTGCCCAAGCACTGGTTGACCAACCGGACCAGGTGGCTGTCTCCGAGATAGAAGGTAACCAGACCTCGGTATTAGAGCTCAAAGTGGCCAAAGAGGATCTAGGGAAGGTTATCGGTAAACAGGGCCGAACGGCACGGGCTATGCGGACCATTTTGAGTGCTGCCTCTGCAAAAATAAAAAAACGTACGGTACTGGAGATTATCGAATAATATCGTGGGAAAGAATGGTTTTCTTCTCATAGGAAAGATCATTGGCGTTCATGGTGTTAAAGGCAACATCAAGGCCTATTCCTACGCCGAATCTTTGTCAGTTTTCGAGTCGGGCAGCCCCATCCTTGCTATCAATGAGGAAGGATTGGAGACAACCTATAAGGTAAACTGGGTCAAACTCCACAACAGGGTCATTCTTTTGTCCCTGGATGGGATAGACAGTAGACACCGTGCAGCAACCTTAAGAGGTTCAAAACTTTATATTGAAAAGGCCAAGCTTCCAGGGCTCGAGGATGGAACCTATTACTGGTTTGATCTTATTGGCCTTTCCGTTTTCACAACCGACGACGAATATATCGGCAGCATTGAATCGATCCTCCCCACGGGGAGCAACGACGTTTATGTTGTGAAAAATCCTAACAAAGATAATGATAATGAAATCCTGATTCCGGCGCTCGCATCGGTGGTTTTGGAAATAGATATTAATAAAAAAACGATGCGCGTCGATTTGCCTGAAGGGTTGTAAAAATAAAATCGCTTCGCGGTTTTATAAATGGTTGTGTTTCGATGAACTTCATTGTCCTGACCATCTTCCCGGAAATGTTTACACCATTTTGGGAGCACGGGATTATCAAAAGGGCGATAGATCAAAACAAGATTTGCGCGTTGGCTGTCAATATCAGGGATTTCGCCGAAGGCCGGCATCGTATCACCGATGACAGGCCATACGGCGGCGGCAGCGGGATGGTTATGAAGCCCGAACCGTTGGCCGGCGCCATGCGGGCGGCCGCAAAGCAAGCGCCGTATTCCAGAAGGATTCTGCTGACGCCGCAGGGTCGTTGCTTTAACCAGAACCTGGCACAAGAATTAGCATCATCTGAAGGACTTATTCTGGTTTGCGGCCGTTATGAGGG
>NZ_JAZFTO010000268.1:0-7404 GCF_036446775.1 Candidatus Desulfatibia sp. | reverse complement strand
GTTATTGTTGATCAGTATATAAATTACCTGATTCTCGAAAAGGGCCTTTCAAAAAACACGATTGAATCCTACAGCCGGGATATTTCCAGATATGTTGAATATCTAAAACAAAAAGGGGGCAAGCAGATTTCAGATGCTGACACGCCTTTGATATTAACATACCTGATAAGTCTGAGAGACGGCGGCCTGAAAGCAAGGTCAACCGCCAGGCACCTGGTCACTTTAAGGGGTTTTTACAGGTATCTTGTACAGGAAAAAATTATCAAACACGATCCTGCCAGACTGATTGATCTGCCCAAAAGCGGCCTGAAACTTCCGGATGTCCTTTCCGTTTCAGAGATTAAACTCCTATTAAGTGTCCCGGACACCCAGACTCCCTTAGGCCTTAGAAATGCCGCCATGATTGAACTTCTTTACGCTGCCGGACTGCGGGTGTCCGAACTGGTGAATCTTAAATTACTGGATATCAACACGGAAGCTGGTTTTGTCAGGGTCATTGGAAAAGGTTCAAAAGAACGGATCGTCCCCATCGGCCATTATGCCCAAAAAAGACTCGGCAATTACGTTAAAACCGCCCTACCGCAGCTTTTGAAAGGCGGTGTCAGCCATTACCTGTTTGTTGCCAGAGCTGGAAAACCCATGACCCGCCAGGGATTCTGGAAATTGTTAAAACAATATGCCCTACAGGCAGGGATTGCTAAAAAGATCACACCGCATAGTTTTAGGCACTCTTTTGCCAGCCATCTTCTGGAAGGCGGTGCCGATTTGAGAGCCGTGCAGGTCATGCTAGGTCATGCCGATATTGCCACAACTCAGATTTACACCCATGTAGCCCGGGAACACCTCAAGCAAATGCATGCAAAATATCACCCCCGAGGATGATGTTGAATCTCATTTTTGCTCCAGAATGACTTAAACTAAACAAAATGAAAAAACTCTGGATCATACTGAAACCAACCAAAAGCCAATGCCTAAAATAGTCGTAATTTTACGATGTTGCATAAAATGTACGGTTGACAACACAGCTAGCCTCTGTTAGTTTTGTTTTAAAACAATTCATACCAATGGCTTAAAACATGCAACCTAACACTTAAAACTTTCGTAATTTAGTTATGAAAAAAATCCGGGAAGGCCCATTAAACCTTTTTAATTATCTGAAAACCGGAATTTGGCGAACTCCGCTGGCTACGGTTAAACAGCCGCAAGCCCTTATCATCCGTTTATTGCGAACCATTCTCCTTACAATCCGCGGTTTTGCCACCGACAACTGCGCTATGCGTGCTTCTTCCCTCACCTTTTATACCCTGCTTTCCATCGTCCCGGTGGCGGCCCTGGCCTTTGGGATTGCCAAAGGCTTTGGATTCGAAAAGCTGTTGGAAAAACAGGTTTTGGAGAGTTTTGCAGGTCAGGAGGAAGTAGTTTTAAAAATTATCAATTTTGCCCACTCGCTTCTGGAAAACACCCAGGGCGGTCTAATTGCCGGTATTGGTATTGTATTGTTGTTCTGGTCGGTAATAAAGGTTTTACACCACATTGAAAACGCTTTGAATCACATCTGGAGTGTTGCGCCGCGCTCCTTCGGCCGCAAATTCAGTAATTACCTTGCAATCATGCTGATATGCCCCATTCTGATCATCGTATCCAGCAGTGTGAATGTGTACATCACTTCGCAGGTTATGACCATTACAGGCGAAACCGCATTTCCGGAAATAGTCAGCCCGCTGATCTTTGTAGCTCTCACAATAATCCCTTACGGCCTGATCTGGATGCTGTTCACCTTGATTTACATGGTCATGCCCAATGCCCGCGTAAATTTTTCTTCCGGAATTCTGGCCGGCATTGCTGCTGGTACCTTTTTCCATCTATCCCAGAAAATTTATATCAGCGCACAAATCAATGTCGCCCAATACAATGCCATCTATGGAAGTTTTGCAGCCTTGCCGTTGTTTTTAATATGGCTGCAATTGAGCTGGCTGATCGTTCTCTTAGGCGCTGAAATTTCCTGCGCGCATCAAAATGTTGCCAACTACGAATTTGAACCTGATTATCAAAAAGCCAGTATAGCTTTCAAAAAACTCCTTGCATTGCAAATCACCCATCTGCTCATTAAAAAATTTAAAAACGGTGAAAACCCGGAAACGGCTCAACAGATTTCCCGACACCTTAATATCCCCCCGCGCCTGGCACAACAAATCCTTGAAGATCTGATTGGCAGCGGCATTTTGTCGGCAACGTCTTCCAACAAAAAGAAAGAAACCGCCTTCCAGCCGGCCCGCGACATCAATACTTTAAGCATTGGATTCATTATCGATGCCCTGGAGAATAAGGGTGAAAACAATTTAAATGTAGCCCGGACACGGGAGCTTGAGGTTTTAGCGGAGGCCCTGCAGTCCTTTCGCAGTGAAATCGACAAAGCTCCCGCCAACCGTTTGTTGAAAGATGTCTGAAACGACCAAGCTCAAAAAGACAACTCTCTGGATAATCGGATGTTGCGTTATCCTGGTATTCCTGTTGTCCGTTTTAGTTCTGCTTTCCGATAAGTTTATCAACCAAGAAGCGATCATAAACAGAATTCAGACTGAAGCTTCACAGGCAATTAACGGCCGGGTTGAACTTCAACGGCTTACTTTATCATTTTTTCCGCAACCTCACATAACGATTCACCAGAGCAATTTCTCCATCCCCGAAACCGCTTCCGGAACTCTGGCGTCCTTAGCGATTTACCCCAAAATATTACCTCTTTTTATCGGAAAAGTTCAGATTGCCCGCATTGATGTCAATACTCCTGACATTGAGATCCGGCTGCATAAACAATCAGAACCAAAAGACGAGGACCTAAAGTCTTTAGCGCTTGAAACTGTTGAAGAAAAAATCGGTGCTGCTTTAAGTTTGATGTCAACAAAAGCATTGGGGGCTCTTTTTTTAGTGGAGAACGGCCGCCTGAACTTCCGTACAGGGGCAAAAACCGGTTTTAAATTAATGGATATTAATGCCCGCATCGATCTTCTAGCCGACACCGTCAACTTTGACATCCAATGTAAATCCGGTCCCTGGAAAAGTATATTCCTGCAAGGGAGTATGCATGTGGATGCAGATAAATCATCGTTTATTCTTGCGGAGCTAAAACTTGATCCTCCCGGGCTCAGTTTCTCCGGAAAACTGGAGATTAACCATTTACTTAAATCACCAACCCCTTCTATTGATCTGGAACTGAAGGGCATCGATGTAGATATTTCCTCAGCCAGGAAAGTCGCTCTATCTCTGGCCGGAGAAATACCTGTTGTTCAAAAAATTTTTGACATCGTCAAAGGGGGCCAGCTGCCCTTGATTACCTTTGCCGCCCATGGAAATTCATTGGAAGATCTGGGAAAATTGGAAAACATCATTATCAAGGGCCGCATGCTCGATGGTGAAATTTTTGTCCCGGAGGTTGATCTGGATTTAAAGAAAGTCAAAGGGGACGTGACGATTTCCAAGGGCATCTTGCAGGGGCACAATCTTGAAGCACGCTGGGGAAACTCCCGGGCAAGCCAGGGGACCTTGAAACTGGGTCTAAAGGAAGAAGATGCCCCGTTTCATCTGGATATGGCCATTGAAGCTGATCTGGCCCAGCTCCCCCCCCTTTTGAAACGCCTGATTGATAATGAAGCCTTTCAAAAAGAAGCAGCGCTTATCGAAGACGCTAAAGGAAGTGCGACTGGAAAGCTTGTCCTGGGAGAAAGCTTAGCCGATATCAATATTAGTGTTGAGATCTCGCGCTTTGATCTGTGGGCCAATTACAAGCACATACCATATCCTCTGCAACTTCACGGGAGAGATTACTCATTCCAAGGAACCAAAGCCGTGGTCAAGGATTTAAGCGGTAGTCTTGGCAGATCTTCCTTTTCCGGGCTCTCCATGCAGCTTAACTGGGACAAAGCGCCGTATCTGGAGGTCAAATCCGGTAAAATGGGAATTATTCTGGAAGAGATCTATCCGTGGCTTGCATCCTTTGAAGCTCTGAACAGTAACCTCAAAAACATAGAGTCCGTCAAAGGTGCTGCTGAATTTTCTGCACTGAAAGTAAAAGGCCCCCTGCTGGAGCCGGAAAACTGGCATTTTCAATCGACCGGTGCAGTTAAAAACTTAAAAATCAAAACACGCCTTTACTCAGAAACTTTGGAAGTAATAAGTGGAAGCTTCAAAACCACCGAAAAAGATATTGCAATCACTGACTTGCAAGCAAAACTTGCAGACTCGTCATTGCAGACCTCAGGTACCGTCAGCGGCTATTTGCAAGGCGTTCAAAACCTGGATCTGAGATTTCAGGGCGAAATAGGTCAGAATGCCATCGAACGGATATCCAAGCATCTAAACTTGCCCCCCGAACTTGACATAAGGTCGCCTGTATCGATTTCAGCAATGCATCTGACCTGGAACAACCGTCGGGAAACAACGCTTTCAGGGCATCTGGCGTTGCCGCAGGGTCTTAAAGTCTCCGGGGACATTTTTCTGAGCCCCGCTGAATTTATCATTAAAAAATTGGTCATTCAGGACCCCGAATCGCATGTCTCCTTTAAACTTGCCTTAGCAAACAGGGAGCTTGACCTTTCCTTTAGCGGAAATTTGAACAAAGCAACCATGGATCATCTCATGCTTGAAAATAAAATGCTTGGCGGCTGGATAAAAGGTGATTTCCATACTCACCTGCAATTGGATCAACCTGCAAGCGCGACGGTCCAGGGCGAACTAAAGGTTAAAAATTTTATCGTTCCTTGGAAAATGAAAGCGCCGTTGGTCGTAAACAACCTTTCTCTGAAAACAAACAAAAATTATATCCGGGTTGAATCAGCGGACCTGTCGTGGGCGGACAACCGGTTTGACCTGCAAGGAAAAGTGTATTTCTCCCCTAAAACTTTCCTCCTCGATATGGAAGTTTCCGCCGATGAAATCAATTTGGATAATCTCAAACAGACTCTGGATCAGAGCGGTAAAAACAACAATCAAACAGGTACAAGTGCGAGACCCAGCCTTGTACGAGGAGCACTGAAATTAAAGACCGAAAAATTAACATATAAAGGCTTCACCTGGAGCCCTTTCTACGCTGACATAGCCTTAAAAGACGGTACCGCATCAATCTTTATAACCAAAGCCAATTTATGCGGAATAGCCACACCCGGCACTTTGCAAATATCGCCTCAGGAAATAACCATTGATATTAAACCGTTTGCCCGCGATCAAGAACTCCATTCTTCCCTTTCCTGCCTTGTAGACAAATCAGTAAAAATTGACGGCAACTTCAATTTTAAAGCTGACATTACAGCGGCTCAAAAGCCCGATGAAACACTCCTCGGATCTCTTGAGGGCAGTTTAGAATTTGACGCCGGCAAAGGCCGTTTTCACAGTGGCAGGTTGCACGGAACGTTGATAAAGATTTTAAGTCTTCTTAATATAACCGAAATGTTCAAAGGAAAATTGCCGGACATTAAACAGGAAGGCTTTGGTTATAATTCCGTCAAGATTAAAGCTGACATCCAAAACGGCAAATTATACTTAAATGAAGCCGTCATCGACAGTACTGCCATGGAAATCGCCGGTCATGGCAGCATTGATTTAACCAATAAAGAGGTAGATGCTGTTGTGCTTGTAGCGCCTTTGAAACCCGTCGACTTTGTTGTTAAAAAAATCCCTTTGGTCAGCACTATCCTGGGAGGCAATTTTATCACCATCCCTTTTAAAATTAAAGGCCCTCTGGACAATCTTAATGTTACTCCTCTGGCACCTTCGGAAGTGGGCAAAGGGTTGTTGGGAATTATTAAAAGAACTCTCCATCTTCCGGTTGACCTAATCCAGCTCATCCTGCCCGATGATAAGAAAAATCCGGGCTAAACTTGATTATCAATTAAAAATTCGCTAAAGGAAACACGTGCAATCATCAAAAAACAAAACACATGTGGGCTGGTGGACGCAGGGCGATACAGAGCCGGCCATGGGAGACCATGCCGTTCACAGGGTGATTCTCAGGACTACACGTCCGATAATCCTGCTTGATATTGATGGTCAACTTGCGGTTGGACAGGGGGGCAAAATTGCTATCGGGGATGGCGATTTCTCCGGACCGGAGAGTTATCCGCTGGAGGCCTATGTTCCGGCCCTTCATCCGGAGAACCTGGGGGATCCAAGTTTCAAACAGGCCTATAACTTGCGCTATGCCTATGTTGCCGGTGCCATGGCCAACGGCATCACATCCGTTGAAATGGTTGAAGCCGCGGGACACGCGGGTATGATCGGGTTTTTCGGCGCCGCCGGCCTTGCTCTTGATAAAATCGAAACCGCTATCGACAGGCTGCAGCAAAGCCTAAAAGATATCCCCTTCGGCTTCAACTTGATTCACAGTCCCCATGATCCTGAGCATGAATCAGCAACGGTTGACCTTTACTTACGAAAAGGAATCAGGCTTGTCAGTACATCGGCGTATCTCGATTTAACCCTTCCTCTGGTCTATTTCCGGGTAAAGGGAATCCATGTTGATCCGCAAGGTCATATCATTTGCCCCAACAAGGTGATTGCTAAAGTTTCTCGGGTTGAAGTTGCCCGCAAGTACTTATCACCTCCTCCGCAAAAACTGCTGACACAACTTGTCGACCGGCAAATGATAACCGCCCAAGAAGCCCGGCTGGCAGAATCAATACCGGTTGCTGAAGATATGACCGCCGAAGCCGACTCCGGCGGCCATACCGATAACAGACCGGCAATTTCATTGTTGTCGACCATGCTTTCGCTGCGCGATGAGCTGGCTGAAAAAAATGACTACCCCCGCCCCCCTTGCGTGGGACTTGGCGGAGGAATCGCTACACCCGCTTCAGCCGCCGCCGCATTTGCAATGGGTGCTGCCTATGTTCTCACCGGCTCCGTTAACCAGTCGTGCGTGGAAGCCGGCACATCCGAAACGGTCCGTCATATGCTGGCAGAAGCCAGTCAGGCCGACGTGACCATGGCTCCGGCCGCCGACATGTTTGAAATGGGAGTCAAGGTGCAGGTATTAAAACGCGGCACCATGTTTCCGCTACGGGCCGCCAAACTGTATGATCTGTACTGTAGCTACGACAGTTACGATGAAATTCCCGAAGAACAAAGAACGCTTTTGGAACGGGACATCTTCAAATGCACTTTCCGGCAAGAGTGGCAGCAAACCATGAACTATTTTGCCCGTCATGACCCCCAACAGATCGAACGGGCCGAAAAAAATCCCAAGCACAAAATGGCCCTTGTTTTTCGCTCCTATCTGGGCCAATCTTCGAACTGGGCCAACGCGGGTGATCCTTTACGCAAAATCGACTATCAGATATGGTGCGGCCCGTCCATCGGGGCTTTTAACCAGTGGGTTAAAGGATCATTCCTGGAAAAACCTGAAAACCGCAAGAC
>NZ_JAZFTO010000267.1:0-5523 GCF_036446775.1 Candidatus Desulfatibia sp. | reverse complement strand
CAACTGGTGCGTTATGTATGATCTACCTGAACAAGTGGCCGAAGAGGTGGTACTTGCCCACCCCCTTAAAGTAACGGCCACGCCGCTTGCAAATAGCAGTTTCTCGGAATCGAGTAATTTACAAGGGAAAAGTCATCAGGCGCTTCGAAGAAAAAGGCGAGCACTATTTAGCCGTCAAGTATTGAATCCGCTCGGAGGTGTCAATGGCCATAATCATTAAAGTGTGTTTTACTTTTGTCCTTGGATTGCTAGCCAAACCGCTAGCCAATAGCTTTTTTATGGGAGTTGAGTTTTATAACATATTGTTATGCAAAGGTAATAATTGAATATTTTGCTTATCACAGACCGATTGCCAGTCTTTCCATAATAGTTGCCTTTAAGTTAATCTTCTGTACGGTATTATTGTCCCGCAAGAGGAGCGATTTAATGGGGGAAGGTCAGTTGCGGCGTATTTCCATATCTCAGCTGCGTGGTATTTTTCATTCCTGTGTAAATAACGCAGTTTAATTATGAAGACTTCGAAGATGTCTAATTTCATTTCCTCAAAGAGATATTCATATTGATTCTCCTTCACCTATCCGTGTTGAAATGATTGAACCCGAGCAAAAAGAGAAAAGTGAAAATGGGTCGAATCTACCTGGCACAAGCAAATAAATTATCTTTGCCCGTATCGTTGAGAATCTACGCTAGTTCACTAAAGCGCATCTAGTTTTTCTTTAGCGTCTTCGAAGTTGGGATCGAGTTTCAAGGCCTCCTTGAACATTTCCTTAGCCTTTTCGTAGTTTTTTGCATCCATGTACCCTATGCCCTTGGAGTAATAAATCGCCGCATGGAAAGAACCCTGGGACTTTACATTCAGTTTTAGTTTTTCCTGATTGGACATTTTTACGTCCAGACTGGACACGATTTTGTGTACCAGTTGCTCCTCCATTTTAAAAGATGTAAGACCCAAGCACAATATTCCTTGCGCCCACTATCTTTCCTACCAGTACGGCGCTGTCATTGGCCAACATCCCGGCCTGCCCCAGTTTCATTTCCTCTATGATTTCCGCGATTTTGGCGCGTTCGACAACCCGGAGGGATTTTATTTTCGCAAGGTCCGTTGTCAGCATGGAGGTAAAATGAAGGTTATGATAGAATTTCAACTGGAAAAGGATTTATAGGGAGGTTTTTGAATGCGAATATTAAACTATTTATAATGCTATGGCATCTTCTAAAAAAAGGATAAAAAAAGCTCCGAAAACAGGTTTGATTAAACTCTGCATGGAAAAGAGGATGCCGCTCACTCAAAAACGGAAGCTTATTATCAGCATAATCGAAAAAAGCTCGGGCCATGTGGACTTCGAGGGTATTTACCGGGAAGCCAAAAAGCTCGACCCATCTATCGGTATCGCCACGGTTTACCGCACCCTCAAGCTGATGCGGGAGTTCCAGGTAGTCGACCACCATTCGTTTGGCCAGGAACACAAACATTTCGAAAGCCCGATTAAATCTCACCACGACCATCTTGTATGCAACGAATGTGGCAATATCATTGAATTTCTTGACCCTACCCTTGAGAAATTAAAGCTGAAAATCGCAAACAGCCATCAGTTTCGCATGCAGAGCCACAAACTCGAAATATTCGGACTCTGCAAGACCTGCTTCAAAAAAATCTAAATAAACCCCTTGACAACCCCCTGCCAAGTTCATTATTATTGGCACATGGGTGATAGTGATAATGAGTATCGCTATATGAAAGATTGGTTGTCCATTCGTTAAGAGGATGTTGAGAGGAATAAATGCCATTCAAGGGCCGGTTTTACCAAAACAACTTATGTGAGAGGGTTGCGTTATGACTGCTGGATTTCTTATTACATTCCGTGAGGGTCTGGAAGCCTTTTTGGTTGTAGGGATACTTCTTGCCTACCTCGGGCGCATGAATCTCAAAAGGCACAATAAATGGATCTATTTGGGAGTGGCCCTCGGCCTTATCAGCGCTTTCGGGATTGGAATCCTTTTCCAGGTCTATTACAGCGGCTTTGAAAGCAAGCTGGGCGAGCTATACCTGAAGATTTCGATTATGGGCTTTGCCGTCGTAATCCTTACCTACATGGTTATATGGATGAACAAAAACGCGCGCAACCTTAAAGCCGGGATCGAAAAGAATATCGAAGCTGCCGTAACTGCCGGAAGCGTCGTACCGCTGGTCATCATGGCATATCTCGCAATTTTGAGAGAGGGTTTCGAAACCGTCCTCTTTTTAGGCGCCGTTTTCGGAGACGACATGCAGGCGCCCGTCTTTTACGGCGGCGCGGCGGGGCTTATACTATCGCTTGCGGTAACGATCGGCCTTTTCAGAGGAATGCGCAAGATACCGATCAGGATGTTTTTCAAAGTAACCGGCTATCTGATCCTCATTATAGCGGCGGGCCTTCTCACCAACATGATTGGGATCATGCAAGACATTAATATCATTCCGCAGATTGTGCCGAGCCTTTTCGACATAAGCTTTATAATGAACGATTCAAGCGAGGTAGGAATATTCTTTAAGGCCCTTTTCGGATATACCCACAGCCCGAGCCTTTTGCAGGCGGTGGCATATACCTCCTACTTTGCAGTAACCGTATGGATTTTGAACTACACGCCGCGAGTTCGAAAGGAAATGGAAGAGGCCGCCTCTGCTGCATAGCCTGAGACTAATACTTACCTCGGCGCTTGCGGTCTGTTTGACGTCGGCTTCGGCATTTGCATATAGCTATGCGGAAGCCACCGACCCGACAGCCGATATCTTCAAGGAAGCCGTTGTTGCGGCCAAGGGAGGTAATTGGGGGAAAGTTTCCGGGCTCGCAAAAAAGGGTGTGGCTTTGCAAAAAGGGCATCTATTCGAGGCGGACTTCCTTGCAAAGCCGTTGAGCGAGGCGATAGATAAAAAGGACGTTGCCAAAACCGCGGAGCTCTTTGCCAACCTCGCTTACCTGTCGATCCGCGAAAAGCTCCATCAAAACAAAAAGGAAAACTTTAAAAATTATAAGAACGCCAAAGCGCGTCTTCAGCTTGCGCGCAAAAGCTACATGGACGTTCTAGACGGAAACGTAAGGAAGCAAAAAGCCGCCAGCAGCCTTGCAATCATGAGCCAGTTCAACGTGGCGCTGGAGAATATCGGTAACCCGGGTCTCTTCGGCGTAGGTAAAAAGGCCCCTGACCCGTCAGGATACAATCAGGCCGTCAAGCAAATCGAGGCTCTTATTGTGGACTCTTTTCCAAGTTTTGCCAAGTAAAGACAAATTATCTTTTAAGGTTCGATTTTCCCCGGTTTAACATGCCGGGATGTTAGGGAGGTCAAATGAGAACGGTTATTATTTTCATCAATAGTCTTATCCTGATTGCATTTCTGGCCGCCGGTCTGGCGGTTCCCTCCGCACTTTCGGCGGAAACTATCGACGATTACGTTAAGCTGGCCAAGGAAGCAAAGAAAAAGTATAACTGGGACAATAAGAAAACGGTCACAGTTGGCATTAAGGAATTCGGCTATGAACCGAACAAGCTCGTCTTCAAGACCGGCCAGACCTACAAGCTTGAGATCATCAATATAGGCAAGGAAAAACATTATTTTACGGCCCCCGAGTTTTTCAGGGCGATTGCCACCCGGAAGGCCCAAAACAAACTCGCCGAGATAAAGGCGCCGTTTTTCCTCGCACTCGAGATCATGCCAAAAGGCGGACAGCTAGACCTTTACTTCGTTCCCCTAAAGAAAGGTACATATCCCGTCTACTGCACGAGACCGGACCACCGTAAAAAAGGGGGGGAGGGGAAGATAATAATTGAATAGTCTGCTTAAAAACCTGAATCGCCATAGCCTTCAAAGCATGATTTTTGTGCATTGATCTAAAAGTGAAAGTAGCTGTTTTAGGCGGCGGTCCGTGCGGTCTTACGGCCGCATGGGAGCTGGCCCGAAACGGCGTAGAGGTAACCGTCGTCGAGAAAGACGCAGCGGTGGGCGGCCTGCGCAAAACTGTCAAGAAAAACGGATACAGGTTTGACCTGGGAAGCCAACGCTTCATCTCAAAAGATGTCGAATTGGTGGATTATATCCGCCACATTAATCTTTAATTTACAGACAAGGAGGTAAGGAAATGTTGTGTAATGGTGCGATGAGAATGATAATCGTTTTCGCTATTGCCGTGGCCGTATTACTGCCCTGGCCCGCCGTTGCGGAGGAGAAAGCCGCGTTTGATATCTCCGCTATCGGCGCGACATCCTCCACGGAAGGGGTACAGTGGCACGGCTACTACGAGTTCCACTACATAGACCAGCAAGAGAAAAACAGCACCTTCGACGCGCATAAGATTGTAGTTTGGATGGGCGTGCCTCTTAACGATGTAATGTTTCTGTCGGCGGAACTGGAGTACGAACATTTCCCGAGGCTGGAAGAGGCAGGATGGGACTCGGGCGCGGGTGATATCGATAAAAAGACCGGCGGCCGTGGTGAGATGAAAGTTGACAGCGCACAGCTGAGCATAATGCCGTTTAAGGGTTTCAGGGGATACACGGGCATATTTTACGTGCCGTTCGGAATAGAATACTTCAGCTACCCCGGAAACAAGAACAAGCTCGTTACGCGCCCGAAAGTAATGAAGAGCGGCGGAATAATACCCGGCACGTGGGCGGACGTGGGCATCGGTTTCAACAACCTCTTTGAGGGCATCGGCCACCTGGACGTCTTTTATTTAAACGGCGATGCGAAAAACGGAGGCGTATCGCGCGACTCTTCAAGCGGCGGCAACCAGGGCAAATCGCTGGGCGCGCGCATAATGCTGGACGACTTGGTGGTAGGCCTTAACATCGGCGCTTCTTACGTCTCCGGCAAGTGGGATGAGAATGACATGTACCAATCCACCCGCACGGGTATACACCTGAGAATTGATTCGGACAAAATATTCGGCGACGACCTTTATCCCGTACTGCTGGGTGAATTTGTAACCGGCAAGGATGAGGGCGCTGCGGTGGACACTGATAAAAAAGGTTACTATGTGCAGATAAGCTCCCGCGTCCATCCGCTTGCCGAGCTTGTGGCGCGGTATGGCGTGTACGATAATGACGAGAAAACGGCCGACAACGAAAAGAAAGAAACTTCCTTCGGCGTAGTGATGCACCTGCTGGACAATTTTCAGTTGAAGGCCGAATACCAAATTAACAACGAGGAAGGGACAGAAGTGGACAACAACAAGATTGACATCGAGTTGGTGGCGTGGTGGTAATACGGTAGTGAAGGTCTGCATACTGGGCGCCGGGCCGTGCGGCCTTACCGCCGCGTGGGAGCTGGCCAAAAACGGCGTAGAGGTAACCGTCGTCGAGAAAGACGCGGCGGTGGGCGGCCTTTGTAAAACTATCCGTAAAGGAGGTTACCAATTCGACCTTGGCGGGCATCGCTTTATCTCCAAAGACAGCCAACTTGTCGGCGACATCTGCGAGTTGATGGGGGACGACCTGTTGACGCGCAAACGTAAAAGCATAATACGTTTTCGAGACAGGAGTTTCGAT
>NZ_JAZFTO010000266.1:0-3935 GCF_036446775.1 Candidatus Desulfatibia sp. | reverse complement strand
ATTTCTGTCAAAACCCCATGGGTCGCCGCAGGATGGATAAAAGCAAAATTTCTCTCATACTCAGCGAACCATCTGGGTTTCTGATCGATCAGCCTTACCTTATTTTTCTTTAACTGTTCCAGGGATTCCTCACAGTTATCTACGTTATAACTTATGATCATAACGCCTTCCCCAGCTCTTTTAACAAATTTTGCTACCTCCCCTGTTCCGTCAAGATCTTCCATGATCTCAATTGCTGTCGGTCCTACCATAAAGCCGGTAACTCTTATCTTTTCGGTCTCGTCAACATACCGGTAAGCTACATCCCAGCCAAAAGCATCAATGTAGCTCTTTTCTGCTTCTTTTACGTCGTTCACTGCGATGCATATATGATCCAGGTAGTTCGCTTTTAGTTTTTCACTCACTTTTTTTCTCCTTATCAAGTCAAGGCACTCCTTGTCGTCCTCGGCATAGATGAAGACTCTTCGTCCGTTGCGGACATACACTTGGAAAAATGTCAGTCAGGAATACCAAAGACTGCCTGGGCAGCCTTCCCCAGCATTATTTCTATCTCCTCTGAAGCGAACTGTACTTCTGTCTTCGGTTCTTTAATTGCATTTAGCCATTCCGCTCGCGGTATTATATTTTCTTGCGACGGCCAATCACTGGCCCACATCATTTTCCAGGGGCCGGCTTCATCCAGCATGTCCCGCAACCAGTTGTAAAACCTTTGCGGACGCATTTTCAGATTCCACTGATGCATCGAGAAATCCGCATAGACATTGTGTAGCAACCTGGCGGCTAACAATGCCTGTTCCCAGGATTCCAGCCCACAATGAGCCATCACAAACTTCACATCAGGATACATTTCAGCTGCCGAGGCAATGTACATCGGCTGGGAACACTCCCAGTGTGCTTCTCCCGCACCCGATCCCAGGATTACGGGTAGTTTCCACTCGGCACATTTTTCATAAAGAGGAAAACAAACAGGATCGTTCGCGTAAAATCCCGCGGCGGGATACAGGCTTAACCCTTTCATGCCCCAGTCAAATATGGCTTCCCGAAATTGCTCTACAGCATCGGGACGTCTGGGGTCTATGGCGAAAAACGGCCAGAAGCGATTGGGATGTCTCTCCGCCACATCCGCGAAAATCCTGTTCTGTTCCCTGTTTGTGACCCGCGGTTCTCCCGTATGCGCGTAAGCCCAATCCACGTTCCAGATAACCGACATGTCTATGCCTGATTGATTCATATTCTCTACCAGTCTGTCGGCAGTCGGATCGACAAAAGGTCTCATATACTTATCGAGATAGTCTTCAGGCGTAATATTTGTCTTGTGCGCCAGATTGTACTTCGCGCTCTCGGCTCTTGCCGCCGCCATCACGTACTTTCCTCTTACCCAACCGGAACCGACGAGGTGCACTTCGGCATCAATAATCATCGCAATGACCTTTCAGGTTCTTATATTTGTTTGGGTTTTATTGCCTCATCGGAGGCACCGGATCCGATGACGGCCGTAGCCTCGACTTCGATCATGGCATCGGGGAAATAAAAACGGCTGACTTCTAGGCCCGTGGTCGCCGGACGGTACTTGCCAAAGTACTTCTTGCGTATTTCAGCTGTTTTACTGGCGAACTCATCAAGATCGGTGACATAAATACCCAGCATGACAATATCACGTAAAGTCGCCCCGACCGATTCCAGGCATTTCTGCAGGTTCTCATAGGTCTTTTCGGTCTGCATGGCCATATCGCCTTGACCAACGATATTACCGTCTTGATCCATAGGTAGTTGCCCGGACACCCAGACAGTATCCCCCACTTTAACGACATGTGAAAACCCGAAAGGCCAGTGTACGTTTTTTGGATTAATCACTTCTCGCATCAAGATCTCTCCCTTTTTGTGTCAATAATAACGCCGCAGGAACCCGGCTCGTCATCAAGAATTAACATTAATTATTCGGGACTAGAAATTTTTCCAATCTGATACGGTCTCGCCAACCTTTTCCGCTGATTCCCAAATACCGCACTTGATTACGCATTCACCTGTTTCCTCATCTACTTCCAGATTGCCGCCCAAAAAAGTTATCTCGTAGCCCAATAATTCCAAAATGCGATCGAAGATCATATTGGTTATCGGACAACAATACGGTTTGACACCGTTCTTTTTGAGCATGACTTCTTTTTCCATGTGCATACAACCTCGAACAACCAGCTTAAGCAAGATACCTTCAGGTCCCTGCTTGTAGCTCGCGTCCTTGACCAAGCCATCCGCCTTCATTTCCTTGATACAGTTATCCACAACTTCTTCGACGGTATTGCCTTGGATTTCTTTCGACTGTATATAATCGATACCCACATATTCCGGTTTCCACATGGACGCCTGAGCCAATTCCTGAAACAAGAGCTCCTCGTGTCTGGCCAAACACTGATTAAAATACGAGGTCTTATTCATCTAATTTCTTTCCTTGTTGCCAAATTTTTCCCAGTGAACCAAATCCTCTAGAGGTTTTTTGGGCCTGGGGTGTTTTCTCTTTTCCAGGGGCCAACCAAAAGCTATGTATGCCTGTATGTGATACTCACCCATTCCAGTGGGTATCCCCAGCAGCTCCTTAAAAATCTTCTTTCTTCGCGTAGGTCCGGCTGGTCCTTCTACCCAGACACCGCCCAGGCCGAGGGCGTGTGCCTCCAAGAGCATATTTTCTATCGCCGCGCACAGGTCATAAGGTGTGTTCAGTGCGTTGACCGTCCCGGCTACGACAATGATGACCGGCGCATTGGTAGCGATCTGCGAGGTTTCACCCGAGTACATCATCCGCATGACGCGTTCCCGGTTTGTTGGATCCTTAACACCTGCGAACCTTTCCTGCAGCCTTCCCATGCCATACTCTGCTGTACAGAAGGCTCCGGTCTCTATCCTTCCCAGCTCACCAATCCTTTTCCTCGTTGCCGGATCCGTGACCACTATAAATATCCAGGGTTGGTCATTCTCTCCGGTAGGCGCCCACCGCCCTGCCTCCAGTACTTTGAACAGCAGCTCATCAGGTATCGGCTCCGGCTTGTATCGCCTGATGCTCTTTCTGGTCGATATGACATCCAGGATGTCACCCATGATTACCTCCTCCAGGTTTGCTTGATCCAGGGCCATAATAATCAAGCTAGCACGATCTCTCAGCTGTATCAACAATATGATTAATATTAACGTCTTTTTTAATCATTATGATCACCTTATTGATCAATATGATCAATATACACGGCATTTGCGGGTCAGTTGGTTCAGCCTGGACCAACAGCGACCTGCAGGAGTGCGGCCACCGATGAAGCTCCTACTCTGTTGCAAAGGGTTGCCGTTGCCGTCTCTACCATCGCTCTGCTTTCCTTGCAATTAGGAGCACGTTTTCGCTATAGACTGAGCAGAATATGCTACCTTCCGAGCAGAGGTGGACACAATGGACGTAATAGATAAGCAGTTAGTTCAGTTATTGGAAAAAGATGCTACTCAGAGCAGCAAAGTGCTGGCGGCGAAGCTTGACGTCAGCGCCGCCACTGTACGCCGCAGGACAGCGAACCTGGTCAAAAATAACGTGATTCGCCTCGTGGCGGTCGTTGACCCTGAAAAGGCCGGTTTTCCTTTTGCGGCTGTCCTTTCCCTTGATGTAGAACTGGAGTATTTGGACTCGGCGATACAGCACCTGGATAGACGACCAGAGGTCAGGTGGCTGTGTACCAGTACAGGTAGATCTAATGTGGTAGCCGTGACTCAGTTTGCCAGCCCGGACGAGCTCGCCGATTTTACGAAAGGCGAACTAGCTAGAGTGAAAGGAGTAAAGCATTTAGAAACCGCTATTATCCTGAAGCGAGAAAAGGCGCACTACGTACTGGGAGTATTCTAGGGTAATCTCCTTTGCCATAAACGACATAGTCAATAGCAGTACCGCAGTCAAAATTATTCACCAT
>NZ_JAZFTO010000265.1:0-6760 GCF_036446775.1 Candidatus Desulfatibia sp. | reverse complement strand
GTGCAGTTAAGCAATCCGGTATTATGGGTTGATTTGATTAAAAAAATGGCCGATAACAATAATGGACTGTTTCTCGAAGTTGGTCCTGGCGCCATCATTTTCAGAACCGTAAGATGGATCGACAGGAATATTGAAATCATGAATAGCGCCACGGCGGATAGATTCGACATGGCTATTAAGAAGCTCAAAAGGATAAAAAACCTGGCCCAAAGGACCAGGCTTTGATTTCACCGTATAGGGGTGCACCTAAGCTCAAATGGAGTAAATTAAATTCCAAATAACAAATATCAAACAAATAACAATGACCAAAAGGGGAAATCCCAAATAACAACTTACAAATATCAAATAAATTCCAATGACCGAAAAAACAAATAACAAACAAAAGAATAAAAAAATAGTTTTAGCCCTTGTTTGGAATTTGAGACTTGGAATTTGTGATTTATTTGAAATTTGGTGCTTGTGATTTGTGATTTATTTAATGTTTGGTGCTTGGGATTTGTGATTTTAGACACAAAACTATAAGGCAGAGCCGGAGAACTCTGACCCCCGCAATGCGGGACAGGCTTGGCTCTCCGAGGCGTAGGCTCTACGAGCCGGAGGCCCAGAGGACCAGGTTTTTCAGGACCAAATAAAGATGGCTAGTTGAGGGAACGAATCGGCAAGATAAACGCTCTTTCACTTTTCTTCTGGTGATTAATCGTGCCTGAATACAGCAGAACCGTATATGTATCCAGAGGACCCTTCTTGCTTTTGGTAAGCTCACGACTGTATGTAAATTCAGTTTGGGTCCAGTAGGGCATGTGGCCAATGATGTTTACAAAGGGGTTGGGTTCTACCAGGGCCGGGTTTTTCTTATTGGAATCTATTATGCTTTTCCATTCTTCCTTGGTGGGAAGCCGCCAATTGCCGTAACCCCCTAACTTGAATTTTTCGCTTTTTTTATTGGCTTCGTCCCATGTTACCGCAGAGAAAAAATCTAATCTCCAGCCGTTTTTTATCCACATCAAGTTTGTGGTTGTATCCGTGACCGTACCATCCATGTTATCTACAAACCTACTTTTAGCCGGCGGGATTAGAGATGTTAGCTCTGTACGAGGTTTTGCGGGCGCGCTGATCTTGGCAGAACTTATTTTGTTTTGACGTTCACCCTTTTCGTTAAAACGATGAATGCCAAAATAACCAACCGCTCCGATTTTGTTCAATTTTTCCCAAAAGGCAACAGCATCTTCTCTTCTATCGTATCTCCCCAGATATACTCTGTAATATAGACCTTTGCCCGCGACGTCGGTTTTCATCCAAAAAACCATTTTACCTTTTTCTTGGAGCGAATTTACCTGCCGGTTCGCATTTTCAAGATTTTTAAAAGAGGAAAAATGAACACTGTAGTAAAATTGCTCCGCTCCTTCAGCAGCAGCAAAAATTAATATTGCCGATACCAGTACGTAAATAGCTGTTTTAAAAATCTTCGTGTTTCTTGGTGCCCTTTGCGGTGATAAAAGGTTAGCCATAATAAAATCGTGTTACGATATTTATACAACACATTGTGTTTGAACTTACAGTCTATACAACACTTGGTATAATAATGCAAATAAAATCGTATTACCTGAATCTTTCAAGATTGTCTATGCAAGATTCAAGTATTACGATTTTATGATCTGCGGCTGCGCCGCTTATTAAAATCTGAGTTTGACACATTATGGTTTTGTAATGGGCAAAAGGGAACGTTTTGCAAAGGTCTTTATACAGCGGGTGGGGGTTTAGCAGCGAAGCTGCTTTATGTAAAATCGCTATGAAATCGCTTTGCGATTTTATAGCGATTTTACATTTTGATGGTATATTGTATTGCCTTGGGTGATTCAGGGGTCGGCTCCCGGCCAAGACCGATCAGTCCATTACCGATCAACTGGGATTCATCTCGTTTGAGGACAACGCTTTTTTTGCCTTGGATCAGCAAATAAGTGCCGTTGGAACTCTGGTCAATCAGGATGTATTTACCACGGCGGTACTCGATGCGAGCGTGTGTTCTGGAAACACGGCCGTCATTTACCACCACATCGTTATGGATCTGGCGTCCCAGGGTAACACTGGGCCGATTTTGATCTAATTCATAAATTTGATTGTCAAACTTTAATTCCAGGCGGGCTTTAATGACTTCGGCTGCCACACTATCATCCATCATCACGGTGAGGTCCTCCTCTTCCCAAATGACCTCATAGATATTCATTTCACCGCTTTTTCCTTTTACCGTGGTCTTATCGATGCAATGCACATCGAAGGCATGTCCGTCCGGCAAGGCATCTACGGTTTCCTGGGTGGTGATGGTCTGGCGCTGCTTGGCCAGCGCCACCATGCGGGCGGCCACATTGACGGCATCGCCAAAGACATCCCCGCCTTCAATGATGACCGGTCCGTACTGAATGCCAATGTAGATGTTGGCAGATGTAAAACCGGGTTTATCCATGGGCGGCATGTCCTCAAGAGCCTGGTGCATGTCTTTGGCCGCCTCCAGGGATGTTAGAGCACTGGGGAAAACGCACATAATCTCGTCGCCGATCTCCTTGATCACTTTGCCTTGATAGTGCTGGGTCACTTTTCTGAGCAAAGAGAGGCATGCATCGATTAGATTTTTGGCGTCTTTATTACCCAGGACTTCATATATTTGTGTGCTTTTAGCAACGTCAGCAAATAAAATCGCGAGGGTACCGGTCTTTCGAGTCATAATCCACTTCCGTAAATAAAATCGTGCTACGATTTTATGAAACTCCCGCAACACAGACTGCGGGATCAGATGGCGAACTGATATTCTTTGACTAAGGGCTCATACTGCAAACAATTGTGCTGGTATTATCCTTGCCGCCGGCTTCCTTGGCAGCATCAACCAACTGTTTAGCGATATCATCGACATTGTCTTCTGCCTTCAGTATCTCTGCGATATGATCATCCGTAATCATATCGGTAAGACCGTCACTGCACAGAATGTAGATATCATCTGTCTGGCCCTTTTCCCAGCCGACATCTGCCGATGAAGCGGCATTGGGTCCGATAGCCTTTGTAATAATGTTTTTACTCGGTTCGGTGCCCTGTCGCCCTTCTTTAACCCATTTTGCATAGGCAGAATGATCGGATGTAAGGCACTCCAGATTAGCGTTTCTCCAGCGGTAAAGGCGGCTGTCGCCTACGTGGAACCACAACATGTAGTCTTCTTCCTTGACCGCAACCAAACCGACAACGGTCGTGCCCATAAACCGCTTGAGTTGAGCCTCCTGGTTGCGAGTGTACAATATAAAATTTGCTTCGTCGACAGCCTCTGCCGCCAAAGTGGAGAAACACACGACTTCAGCCGGAACACCTTCAACTTTTGTTATGTCCATAAGTTTTTCTTGAACAACTTCCGGCTGAAAGTATTTCTGAATGACCTGGAGCGCGGTTTGGCTGGCCTCCGCACCCCGTTCGTGCCCCCCCATTCCGTCGGCAAGCAGCAAAAAAGTTCCGGCCTCATCAAGGAATATTGCGTCTTCATTCTCGGATCGAACATTCCCCGTATCTGAAATACCGGTGGCGACAATCCGGGCTGTATCTACCTGCAAATGTACCTGTGTGTCAGATTTCATATTACTCACACCAATTTAATTTTGTATATTACATATACACTATCGTTGTTGATTGTCAACCGCTATCAGATTAGAGAATCGCTCCGCAATTTTATTTTGGGAACTGAATGCTTCTTGACATATGCTGAATTAAATCATATAAATATAAATTTTAGACCTCGTCATTCACCAGATAAAAATGACCGTAGACCGTTATATACGGTGGGATTTCACAAAAATTGGACATCCGGTCGGTCTGGGTTAGGAGGTTCAGGGTTCAAAGGTTCAGAGGTTCAGAGTTCAAAGGTTCAGAGGTTCAACGAATAAAGACAACGTTGAATCCCACCAGTGGCGGGAAACCTGTGAACACATGAAAAAGACAACCCTGAACCTCGCCTGCCGTCGGTCGGGCAGTGGTGAACTCTGATTCTGTGAACCCAACTGATAAGGGAACCCTGAACGGGGAACCCAGAACGTAGAACCTTTGAACTCTGAACCTGTGAACGCTCACATACAACGCATACTAAGAGTAATGGAATTTGATGACCGCACAAAAATCGATTAAAGCCATTGTTTCTGTTTTTTTGTTTATTTTACTGGTAATCTTGGCCTCGGAAGGACTCTCAGCCCTATCAAAAATTAAAGCAACAGGTAAAAATCATGCTCTCATTATCGGAATCAACAACTACAAAAACTGGACTAAATTACAAAGTCCTGCAAGTGATGCTGAAGCAATTGCCGACGTTCTGGCCCAAAAATATAACTTCAGAAGGTCGAATATCACTCTTTTGACCGATAATACCGAAGAAAAGCCGACCCTGATAAATATTCTCACCAGCTTGGGGAAATACATCGACGAACTCACCGAGAAAGATAATCTTTTTATATTTTTCTCCGGACAAAGCGCGGAAGACGAAAAGGGTGAAACCTACTGGATTCCCCGTGACGGCAAGAAAAAATCGAAATTCACATGGTTGAAACATTCGGCTCTTATCGAAGAATTTTTTACTTCTGAAAACTTCAAAGCCAAGAACCTGTTGATCATCACCGACACCCCCTTTAAACGCAAACTTATCAGAAGATATGAGAATCCTGTGACGCTGGACAATCTGCGGTATGAGGAAAAGATTTTAGAAGCAGCATCCCGAAGCTCCCGGGAAGTCATTGCATTCGGCGATCAGCACTGGCCTGGAAGCAAAAATACGAATGGAATGGGCCTTTTTGCATATTATATACATAAGTTGTTATTGGAAAACGACTTTGAGATTATCGATTTTGAAAATCTTATTTTTCTTTTTGATGATGACGTCCCCTTTACCATCGCCAAAATCGCGGGAACAAAGTTGCTGGCCGGCCGGCTGCGGACAGCCTCGGCCCAAAAAGGCCAATTTGTTTTAGCCAGGCTGGCACCTTCACCGGTTGTCGACATCGTAGATACGGTTGTAACCCCGGGAAAGGGCTATCCTGGTGACAAGTTCACGGTAGCAGCCAAAACCAATGGAGCGGCCAGCGAAGTTTACCTCGAAATTAACGGCCAGAAGCATTTCATGCAGGGAGCCGGCACCGAATGGCAATACAGCCTGAAAATCGACAAGTTGGGAAAGACCCCCTTCGTAGTAGCTGCGATCAACCCCAATGACATTGAAGGCAAACCACGCAAAGGGCGAATTTTGACGATAAAACCGCGGGCACCGGTCGTCAATGTAAAGCAAGTAAGCATAGATCCCCGGAAGGGATTGGGAGGAGACAAGTTTCGTTTCACGGCGACGACAGAGACTCCCGCCGCCGCCGTCGCTTTGATCGTCAAGGGCAAACGCTTTAAAATGAGTGGTTCCGGCACCAACTGGTCGCTGGCCCAAA
Source organism: Candidatus Desulfatibia sp. (assembly GCF_036446775.1). NCBI lineage: Bacteria > Pseudomonadati > Thermodesulfobacteriota > Desulfobacteria > Desulfobacterales > Candidatus Desulfatibia > Candidatus Desulfatibia sp. The sequence goes on along the minus strand of NZ_JAZFTO010000265.1, from coordinate 1,310 downwards.
AAATCGATCATATTGGAAGCGTTAATTTCTCCGCTGTCTCCACCAATATAGATGGAATCGAAGGCCGTTCCAAAGAAGGAACTATTTTGCTGGAAGCCGGCATCAGCAACGTAATTGCAGTCAAGCCGAAGCCTGAGACCGGCTATGCCGGCGAAGAGTTTATGATCAGCGTCAAGACCGACCGGATTGCCGCCGGTGTCGCCCTTAAAATGGACGGCAAGGTTTATCCCATGGAAGGCTCCGGTAGCAGCTGGCATTACAAAAAATTGATTCCCGATATCGGCACCAAACAATTCACTGTAATCGCCAAAAACATCAAAGGTCAAACCGGCAGGGCCCTCAGCGGAAAAATAGTGACCAAGAAAAGCCCGTTGCCCATACCTGATATTGCCGCGGTCGACGTAAGTGTAGTCAGCCCCGGCAAAGGATACGCCGGAGACAGCTTTGCCATCAAGGTAAACACCTCGGCACCTTCAGACAAGGTCTATGTTGATATCGACGGCCAGCAGTTTGCCATGAAAGGTACCGGTACCCAATGGAATTACGTGGCCCGGATCGACAAACTGGGCCTCAGCAAGTACAGCGTAATTGCCAGAAACAAAGACGGGGTTCAGGGACAGCCCAAAGCCGGTGAGATAAAAACCACCAAAGAACCCGCCCTGCCGGTCAATGTCATCACGGCGGAAGTCAGCCCCAAAACAGGAGATTTGCAAAAGAGATTTACATTTTCTGCCAAGACCGACAGGCCTGCCAAATCCGTATCTATTATGATCGGCAAAAAGCGTTATGGTATGACCGGCAAAGGGACCGAATGGAAACTGAGCAAAAAATTAGATCAAACCGGAACCATAGATTTTTCAGTAATCGCCAGAAATGAAGATAACGCCGAAGGCGGTTTTAAAACCGCCGCAGTGAAGGTTGTCAAACAACGATTCAAAAAGAATGCCGACGGGACCTTAACCGATAACCTTACCGGAAAAACCAGAAATCGCTTTGTTGATAATAAGGACGGGACCGTCACCGATCTGCTCACCAGTATCATGTGGATGCAGAAACCCAAACAGGTTGCCCTGACATATAAAAATGCAGTCGTATACGCCCGCAACCTTAAATACAAAGGCTTGTCCGGATGGAGACTGCCGACGATTTCCGAATTGAAAAAAATTTCCGACAAAAAGCAACAGAACCCGGCTTTGCCCTTGAACAACCCTTTTACCGGAGTTCTCACTCATCTGAGCTATTGGTCGAAAACAAAACATAAGTTCGGCCCCAAATATGTTTACAAGATGAACATGTGGTTCGGTAGGGTC
>NZ_JAZFTO010000264.1:0-3145 GCF_036446775.1 Candidatus Desulfatibia sp. | reverse complement strand
GATTTTAGAAAATATTATGGTCAAGCTATCCGAAAGGTATGCCGGGAATTTACGCTGTTTTGTAAAAAACTAGAGCTGTTTGGAGGTGAACTTGTCGCCTGCGTATTCCGGTGAAATTGACCACCTGTTCCGGCGATTCACTTACCACTCATTCCGGATTTGATTAACAGTCTCACCGGTTTATTTACAAGTAAATTTGAATCGCAATTTCAAGTCCCATCGGTCATCAATCGGAGCGAAGCGACGGATTTAAAAACTTCTTGAATCAGTCACCCAGCATATCAGCATCGCCAGCCACCAGTCGGAGCGAAGCGACGCTGTTTTTCAGCCAGGCATACAGATCTTACAATGCCTTTCTTTTTCTCATCGAGTCACCATTCAGATTGATTTTATGTGCATTATGAACCAATCGGTCCATAATTGCATCTGCAATTGTTGGATTTCCGATGACTTCATGCCAATGCTCTATTGGTAGTTGGCTGGTGATGATGGTGGAATGGATTCCGTGTCGATCTTCGAGTACTTCCAATAGATCATTTCGTTGTTGATCCTTCAGGTTTTCAAGTCCCCAGTCATCTATGACAAGAACCTGAAACTTCGAGATCGTTGTCATCAATTTCAGATAGGTTCCATTTCCCTGGGCTGCATGAAGTTCTCTGAATAGACGCGAAACTCTGTAATAACGGGATTTATAACCTTCCAGGCATGCTCTATGTGCCATAGCGCAGGCAAGATAGCTTTTTCCCACACCAGTTGCTCCGGTAATGATCATGTTTTGATGTTCCTTTATCCATCGACAGGTTCCAAGAGATAACATCAAAGATTTATCAAGCCCCCTGGGGTGACGATAGTCAATGTCTTCAAAACAGGCTGTTTGTCTCAGCTTGGCCTGTTTAAGTCTTGTTATCAGGCGCCGGTTCTCTCGCTCGATGGCTTCCCGGTCGACTAAGAGACCGAGTCTTTCATCAAAGCTGAGCGTTTCATATTCTGACGACGAACTCTGCTCTTCGAGACCTCTGAGCATTCCGTTCAGCTTTAAATTCTTCAATTTCTCCATGGTTGGTGTTTTCAACATATTGTTTCTCCTATATGATCAGATTGACTGTCGTGAATTATTTAAAATATGTCCCGCCACGGACATTTCGATGGTCGAGTTGGGGTTGGGTATCCGGTAATTCTGCGTTCTGTTTATCCAACCCTTTTTCCAGGATGGTTCTGATATATTTGTATCGATACTCTTCAAATTCTATCGCACGCCGGCAAGCGGATTCCAGCCGCTGATCGCCATAGTGTTTGCCCAGGCGTAAGATTCCCAAACATGAACGATATCCTTGTTCCGGATGCCTGCGAGAGTGCATGATCATATGAACTAAACTCGTGGTTGCCTCTCCAATCTTTCCCGCCCATCTGAGAATTCGAGAGGGACTCCATTCCATATGCTCACGGTGCCCGGTTGGCATGTGTTCTTTTATGGTCGTGTGTCCGCCGGGGAAACTGCTTTTTCGGTGAGAAGCGATTCTTTTGCCCTTGAGAAAGATCTCCACAATATTTTTCGTATGGCGGATCCGCACTTCCCGGTGGATGAATCGGTAAGGTACGCTATAATAATGCTTATCAAGCTCCACGTGATAGTCGATGTTCACTTTCGCGTTTTTCCATTCGGCAATCTCGTAACGTGATTCGGACAAGGGCAAAAGTGCGGCCTTCTCGGTTGTATGGAACCAGGAGTAGCGAGAACCGGACAGTTTTTTGAACGGTTTTTCATTCAGCTTTACCAGCAGCAGTTGAATCTCCTGATTCAGATGATGCAGACTGAAGAATGTCCGATTTCTCAAAGCTGCCAGGATCCATCGTTCCACAATTTGCACGGCGACCTCTACTTTCCCCTTATCCTTTGGGCTTCTCACACGAGCCGGCAGGACTGCCGTTCCGTAATGCGATGCCATTTCATAATAGGTGGGATTAATATCCGGATCATAGCGGTTTGATTTTGATACCGCCGATTTAAGATTGTCCGGTACCAACAAGCGGGGAACGCCCCCAAAATACTCAAAGGTATTGACATGCGATCCGACCCAGCTTTGGATCGTCTGATCCCAGGTCGCTTCGGCAAACGTGTAATTACTCATACCCAGCACGGCAACAAAGATCTGAACCTGATGAATCTCGCCGGTCTTTTGACTCTGTATCGGGATGGTTTGCCCTGCATAATCGACGAACAGCTTATCACCGGTTTTATGATTCTGACGCATCCAGGGGCTGATCGTACTTTTCCATTTCTTGTAGAGCTCATAAAACTGGGTTGACTGGTAACCATCATGGTTCAGCTCTTTGTATTCCTCCCATAAGAGCTGGAGGGTTACCCCTTTGCGCTTGAGTTCCTTATGGATGTACTGCCAGTCGGGTTCTGGTCTTGAATGGTTGGTTTCTATACGATGGGCTCCTCGGACAAGTTCCCTAAGCCGTGATTCTTCCAGTGACTCAACCTCATCCCATGTTATCCCGACGTCCTTAACCTGTTTCAGATAGGCTCGTACAGTTACATGAGAAACTGCACAGCTCCGGGATATCTCACGGTAACCTAGCTGATGTTTCAGCCCCAGGCGCAGGATCTCCTGAAGTTTATGGGGCGTAATCTCCTTTTTCCGCTTTCTTGCCATTTAATCTCCTTGTAATGATTGATATTAAAAAGTAAAGAAGACTGTTAATGGCCATAAAGGTGATCATAAGGTCAAGCGATTTTGTCTTGAAAATCTGACTTTTTACTCAGGTCTCTAAAATGTTCTCATGATGGAGTGAGAAAAACAGGAACGGAGGGAAAGTAGGTGATGATGATCGTGGCTGGTAAATATGGGCGGAGTGGATGGTAAGTCAATAACGGAATCAGTGGTAAGACAAAATCGGAAAGCCTGGTAAGTTGGTACCGGAATCAGTGGTAGTTACCACCCGGAATACGCATTAAATATCTTATGTTCAAAAATGGCTTCTCTAATTGAATAATTCATAAATGCGGTATGTCTATAGTTACTCAGTTTATTTAGCTAACACCATGCTCAGCTGTGTTGCCCAGAGCGATAGCGGCGGGTAACATCAGCTGTAGCAATTTGTTAACCTGCTGTTTCAGGTATGCGATTCTAAGGCTAGT
>NZ_JAZFTO010000263.1:0-8901 GCF_036446775.1 Candidatus Desulfatibia sp. | reverse complement strand
GTCGTTTAGCTCCATGGCAACGCAATCACGCGCCAGACCCTCGGAAATGCTTTTGGCTATATCCAACCCTGTTGGATTATTCTCAAAAGTCTTTATATTGCCGTCAGGAAATGTTATGTTTATCATTAGACTATCACCATTAAGATTGATGAATTCGCAAACAAGCCGAATTCATTACGTTTTAGGTGTTAGGGCGCAATTTTATAATGTGCTTACAGGTATTTAAAACTTAAAATCTAACACCTAATTGAGTTTTGGCTCGATTAGGGTAATATACTATTTAGTTACTCAACGAATCAACCAAAATGCAATAATTTAGGGTAAATGTAACGATGGGTCAAGGGAAAATTCTACGATAGCAGAATGTATTATCTTTTCAGCGGCGGTTAATATGCAGACCAACTACCAATTCATCGATACACTCACAGGACTCGAAAATTTCGCAAAATCCCTTGAAAAAGAGCCGGCGGTTGCCATTGATTTGGAAGCCGACTCCATGTACCATTTTAAGGAAAAGGTGTGCCTGCTTCAAATGGCGGCCGGGGCTGCCAGTGTTGTGATCGATCCCATTAAAATAAAAGACATGTCTTTTCTGAAGCCGCTTTTTTTCAATCGGAAAATCAAAAAGGTTTTTCACGGAGCTGATTATGATGTACGCAGCCTTTACAGAGATTTTAACATAAAGATAAACAACCTTTTTGACACTCAGGTTGCATGCATGTTTTTAGGTTATAAAGAAACAGGACTGGATGCAGTTCTTAAAAAAAAGTTTGGCATCAGTTTGAACAAAAAATATCAAAAGAAAGACTGGTCTGTACGTCCTTTGCCTGAAAAAATGATGGAGTATGCCGCTGCTGATGTAGCCTATTTAATACCTTTGGTGGAAATTCTTGAAGAAGAGCTTGAAAAAAAAGGGCGTCTCTACTGGGTATATGAAGAAAATGAAATTTTAAGCAAGGTGAGGCCGGCTTCAAGTGATGATAATCCGCTATATCTGAAATTCAAAGGAGCTGGAAGACTCAATCGCAGAAGTCTGGCGGTTCTTGAAGCTCTGCTACAGTTTAGGATGCACATTGCGGAAAAAAAAGACAAACCGCTTTACAAGGTTTTTAGCAATAATGCTTTAATGAAAGTTGCTTTTAAAGGGCCGGTTGACCTGCCAAGCCTGAAAAAAGCAGAGGCCTTCAGCCCGAAACAGATTAACATGTATGGCGTTTCTGTTGTTGATCTAGTGGACAACGCTCTGCAAATACCTCAAAATGAACTTCCGCTTTATCCGAAAAAACGGGCACCGCGGGTGGACGCTTCCGTTGCAGCAAGGGTTATAGCCCTTAAATCCTGGAGAGATTCAAAATCTCAGGCGCTTGCAATCGATCCCGGACTCCTTTGCAATAACTTTCTGATCAGCGCTGTTGCCGTCTGGAACCCTTTAAATGCCAAAGCACTTGAAAAAATAGAAGGAATGAAAAACTGGCAACGCCAGGAATTCGGCCGGGAAATCATAGCGCTCTTAAGAAAAGCAGTAACAGTTCAGCCGCTAAGGCACAAAGGCACAAAGAAAGAGTATGGATTATAAACCTTTATGATTCAGTTTTATTGGTTAAATTGGTTCCATTGGGTTGGTTAACAAACAAAACTAATTAAACCAATAAAACCAATCGGACAATTTAAATTAGTACTATAATCTTAGAGGCTTGGTGTCTTGGTGGCTGAACTATTACGTTTGATGTAGCTGCTTTCCAATAACGGTTAGCCCCAGTAAAAAATGACGTCCCCCGACTATAATGAATACCGAGAATTGATCAAAAAAGGGCAGTATATTAAAGCTGTTCACCTTGCTGAAATGGCATATCTGGAAGGGAGCAGGAACAACCCTTTCTGGCTGACTCGACAGGCCGCAGCACTCTCACGGGCCGGCAAATACGACCAGGGATACGGCATTGCAAAACAGGCACTGGCACTGAAGCCTTCTGATCCTTATTCCATCCTTGCGGTTGCCGAAGCACTCAGCGGTCTCAAGCGCATGGACGAGGCCCTCCAGTATTATGAGGAAATCGCCCAAGACCCGAAGCTTTCACTCTATGCCCGGCGAGGGATGCTGTATTGCCTTTCCGAACTGAAACAGTGGGACCGGATGCTTCAACTTTTAGGCCCGTGGGAAATGCCGCCGGCTGCGAGCTTACAGTGGAAGGTAAAGGCGCTTATAGGACAAGATCGGTTGCAAGAGGCCATAGAAGCTTGTCGTCAGTGGCTTGAAATAGAGCCTGACAATCGCCAGGGAATGTGGGCGTTAACCGAACTTGAGATCCAGCGGGACGGTCTTGAAGCGGTTCTTAAAAAAATGGGGCGACTTGCAAAAATTGGTTCACGGCCGCCGGTCTACAAAGAAATTTACGCATCTCTATGCCGGCGAGCCGGCCAGCCCGAACTGGCGTTAAAACAGTACGAAAAGCTAACGCAGTCCGGAGCGGACCCCTGGATTTTACAGCAGCAGGCCTTTGCGCTGAAAAAATCAGGGAAGGAATCGGAAGCAGTCCCGATGATGGAAGAGTTGCTGAAACTCGATCCAAAGAATTTTTATCTGCACTCCAGCTACATTTCCGCCTGTAAAAAAAGCCGGCAGCTTGACAAGGCGTTAGATTTTTACGAAAATTTGGTTGAATTGCATCCGGACGAAAAACCTCTCTACGGCCGGATTAAAAAATTGCAAAAGATGCTGGGAGTCGAAATATGAGCAGGTTTCCGCGAATCGGCGATCTGATCGAAGTGCCTCCGGTACAGACAGTTATACGCCTTGAGGAGGGCCGCACTCGATCTGAATCAATTGCCAATAGCTTCGTCTTTACCGATGAGGTCACATCCCATTTTGCGGTTCTGGCCGATGCGCTGCTTAAGGATCACGGCCGGGGATTTTTTCTGCAAGGCGATTTTGGGTCAGGCAAATCCCATTTTTTGGCTACCCTTACCGCCTGGCTCCAAGACAACCCGGGAGCTGAAGTGCTGTCAGAACATCACGGCGGACTTCGCCGGGTAAAGGCCTCCGGGCGCAGTTTCTTAACGGTTGGTGTTTCCCTGGTAAATTACAGAGCTTCAACTCCGCTTGAACGCATCCTGGTGGAGGCAATCGAGGCTGCTCTGGCTTCACACGGCATCGAGATACAGTTAACACCCCTGTCGGCATTCCTAAGCCATTTTAAAACGCTGCTTGAAAACAGGGATCTGGCATCCGCCTTTGCAAAACAGGAGGGTATATTGCCGGATGACCCGGAGCATATCGATGCATTCATGCGTACAAACCCCCGCCAATCCTATATAGCAGGAATACGCTTCATGAAAAGTCTCGGCATGGAAGCGCCGGAGGCCCTGGTCGAAGACCGTCACGAAACCTTTGCACGGGTTTTGCAGGCAATACGTGAGGCCGGATTTGACGGGCTGGTAATCTTAATTGACGAACTTTCCGAATATTTTCGTTCCAAACCGGATGCGCGGGGATTAAACGAAGATGCTCGGACGTTGCAACTGCTCGGTGAAATTACCGGCGGCGAACCGGTCTGGATCATTGCGGCCGTGCAGGAAAGCATCGAGCGCACCGGCGACATTTCCCAGGTTACTTTTCAAAAAATCAAAGACCGTTTTCCAATAAAGTTTGCCCTTTCCACCTTGCATATCAAAGCACTTATCTCCGGGCGCCTTGTTAAAAAGAAACCGGGATCCGGTGAGGCGCTTCACAGTATTTACGAATATTTTCAAAGACAGTTTCCTTCCTTTCGATGGCGCTTTGAGGATTTTCAGGCGACCTATCCGGTTCATCCTGTAACCATTGCACTCCTTGACGGCCTGGGAGATCTTTTTTCAGAGCACAGAGGAATCGTCGATTTTATTCACAGCCGGCTGGCAGGCGATGAGACCAGGCAGATATCAGGTATCCTTGACCGGCCGGCCTATGAGCTCTTAGGGCCTGACAGCATTTATGAACATTTTGCTCAAAGGATGGCCGAGTTTTCAGGGTTTCATGTCTATCCAAGACACGTGATCCCTCACCTTGATGACGTGATTGAGCACACAATCGATGAAGAAGACAGGGTCCTTGCTCGCAGAATCATACGGGTTCTGGTGCTTTACAGGATTCATCCAACCGCCGACATCCCCACCGTGAAGGAAATAACGGAACAGGTTGGCTGTGCCCTTGCCGATCAGGACCCAAGCTTGAATGTTCAGTTTGTGGCCGAGGGAATTCTGGACCTTTTGGTTGAAAAAAGCAAATTTCTTGTTAAACATCCTTCTGACAGCAAAGATCCTCTGGATGCCGTGTATGAGGTCTTAACCGAAGAAGATCCCTTAAAAACGCTAAAGGCAAGAATTTTAAGAGCTGCTTCGGAGGTTCCTGCTGATGACTCCCGTTTACTGACAACTGTGTTTGCGGAGCTGCCTGAATCGGCATCATGGCCCGGACCCGGATTTTGGGAGCAGGGGATTACTCGAATCGTTAATTGGCGCCGAAGTGCCCGGCGGGCTTTTGTTTCTTTTTTAACCCGTGGAGAAGAAGCTTCTCTAAATGATCGGCTAAGGCGGGTCTTATCTGAAAAAGAGGCGGATTTTGTTTTTATCATAAGCCTTGGAACAATTGATTTTAAGATGGAACATAGCGCCGTGTGGGAAGTTTCTCTTTCTATGAATGCAGAAGACCGTTCGATTCTGCACGAGTTTTTGGCAACCAAGCAGATTGCCTCGGGGCTGCGGCCGTCGAATCCGGCGGATGCCCCGCTTATTGAAGCGGCCGGGGAAGCTATTGAAAGACTTAAGGCTGCCGCGTACCAGGCGGCCTTGAATGTCTTTTATGCCGGGGCCTTCACAGATTCAAGACTTACAGTAGAACCGATAATTTGTCAGATGAAGCGGTTTGACGGGCTCCTCGATGAAGCCGGAGGAATTTTGTTAGAGGAACGATATCCGGGATACAGGGAAATTGCGCCCAGAAAGGTCTCCCCCTCTCCACGGTTATATCAACGCCTTTTAGATGAGTTTGTTTTACCGGGAAGCATGAGTCTGCGCCAGGCACATTCGCAGGGATTAAATGATGCCGTCGAAGGGCTGGCAACCCCTCTCGGACTGGTGGAGCTGCGGTCAGGAGCTTACATTTTTGCGCCTGATCCTGAAAAGCATGCCCTCCTTTCAACGGTATTCAGCCTGATCAACACTGCCGGAGAAACCAAGTTTTCAGATGTGCTGCATTCCCTGGGTACCGGCCGGTTTGGGCTTCCTGATGATACCACATATTTTTTGCTTTCAGCTCTTGCGTATGGCGGACTGATAACGCTTCTTAAAAACGGTCGTGCCATGCCTATGGAATTTTTAAATCTTGCACAGGTTAAGAACGCCGATGCGCTGGCTCCCGGGGAAGTGATCGGGAAACACGACCGGGAAACCCTCATTAATGAATGTCCCTTTCTTGCTCCCGCGGGCGGGTGGGACTCCTTTGGATTAAGGCAGCAGCGTGAAGCCTGGCAAGCGGTAATTAAATTTCGTGACTGGGCTGCCAAAACTGTTTCGACTGTGGCCGAACGTCTTTCCGTTTTTGCGGAATTCTCTGCCTTTGAAGCTTTTGATCTGGGATCTTTACAGTCTCAGCTTGATGCATTGCTGTCTTTAGGCGGTGAAATCAAGGTGTCCTATCCTGCCCGGGAAGGGCTTGAGCGCTTTTTGAAAGCTTGGCGCGGCTATGGATTTACTTCACATAATATTGAATTTATAAAGAAAATAAAAACATTTCTCTCCCAACAGGCGGAACAGTTTGTGTTTGTGAATCATTATATCCGGCATACGGCTGTAGATCGGGGCTGCTTGGCTGACAAAGATATCGAGGAACATAAAGATAAAGTGAAACATTTACTGGATCATCCGTATGATCTGGTCATCAATGACGATGCTTCTCGGTTAAAAGATATATTCGATCGATTTCGGACAGTCTATGCGGATTTTTACATCAAAAACCACAACGAACATTACAAACATTTTACAAAAAAGCCCCTTTCAAGGTTTGGCAAAAGAGCGGTAGTCTTGCTAAAGCGCCTTGTATCGATTGAGATTCTGGACCGTCCCCCTGGGTTGGAGGCTCTCTTGCGGGAGCTGCAAGCCCCCGAAGTTGCTGTATGCCGTAGAAATCTTTCCGAGGAATTGCTGCGTTCACCCGTATGTAATTGCGCTTTTATCCCGGGTGAAACACCAAAATTTACGCAAACCAAAGATCCCGAGGAAGCGATAGAGAAATGTCTCGATGAATATCTTCTTATTCTTAAAAAGCCGGGAGTTAGAGAAGCGATTTCCGCCCGGATATTTGCCCTTGCCGATGCTGATCCGGATACAACCAAACGGCTTCGCAGTATGATTTCGCTGCTAGAGGATGAGCTATCCTCTGCTGCCGCCCTGCTTGACATATTGGATGATGTTACTGCCCAAGAAGTTGGCAAAGCTTTAGCCGGGCGGGTTAAGATTGAAAGGCGCGGTTTGAAAGATCTATATTCCCATCTCGGCGGACGGAGACTGGCCCCCAATCAGGTTAATGAAATCATAAAGGAATGGATCTGTACCACATCTGATAATACGGTGATTGCCATTGAAGATGATCGCGATATCTCATCCGGCGGCAGCGATCACTCTCTTTTGTGGTGGTCTAAGATGCATCCGGCGCTTTTCAAAGAGGATGTCCTTTTTGAAAGCCGGGACCTGGAAGACTCCTTAGAACGGCAGTTTCCTTCCATGCAACTTAGGGATGCGCTAAAATGCCTGGATGACGGTGGTATTTTAGCGTTTATAAAAAATGAGCCTTTTCACACCAAGGCGATTCGCACGGCCTGGCTTTTGCTGGCAGAGCGTATCCTTGCTAAAACGCCCTGGCCGGATCAGGCCGCACTCGATTGCCGGCATGCGGATCGGGGAATTGCCGTCAAAATCCAAGAGCGTTTAAGCGTGCTGAAGACCATTTCATCGCTTTGGAATGCTTCCTTTCCCGAGGCCCTGCGAGTTCGAATCCCGCTTTCCGGTATATTGGTCGATTCCTGGGTTACCGAGGAATTGCGTTCGTTGGCTTTTGAAACAATGCGCGCAGTGGCACAACGGGGGGATGAATGGCTTTTCACACTGCCGGCCGTTGAACCGATTGAGCTGTCCGATCATCCGGTCGTGTTGATTATTGACGGTATCTCGCCGGATGTCTGGCTTGAAGCTGCGGAGACTCTGGGCGCCAAGATCGGTGACGGCTCGCCGGCATGGTTTCGGCTTGAGGCGGCTCCGAAAACCGCGGCTGCCGTTGGTGCACTTTTCGGCTTTAGCCAAGACGCCATGGATGAGTTTAATGCCCGGGGCATACCTTATCATCACGTTAAGGGAAATGAGCAGCATGGTTTGGCCGGCCTTCTGCCCGAATTTCCTGAAAAAACAGCGGTGGTTATCAGGGTTTGTCTGGTTGATGAGGGCGCGCATGCCGGATTTTTGCGTCTGGCCGAGATACCGGGAGCGCTTTGCTCTTTTTTGGAAAGAGAATTGCCCCGCCTGAAAAAGATATGTGCCGCACAGAAACGACGGCTGATTGTAACCACGGATCACGGCTTTTCCCTTACCCGCAAGGGGCTTTCCCACGGCACGGGAGGGGTGTTCGAGCAGGCGATATTGCGTGCCGAGTGGGGCATCGAGTGAAATCTTGAATCTGATTCTGTCCTGATTTAAATTCGGGCTATAGTATGTGATGTTCAATTTCGGCTTGTTCTAACTGCATCAACATTGTTATGCCCAAAGAAAATTAGAAAGGTGCTCAATGGCAAAGTTAGGCACTAAAAAAAGACCTGTAAGATTCAGAGTTCAAACTGACGAAAGATTGCAGGAGATTGCATTACTTTGTGATAAAAACGGATGGATATTTGTTGGCGGATTTGAACCTGACGAACCGGAAGATCTTTGTGAGGTCGAGTATTTGTTAAATCCGCAAGCCTTTACATCTCAGCCTCGTATGGGTAATGCTGACAATATGACAGTTGTGCATAAAAAACCTAAGGTCGGTAGAAATGCGCCATGTCCCTGCGGGAGTGGTAAAAAATATAAAAAATGTTGTTTAGGAAAATCAGACCCGCCTGTAATTCAAAAAAGAGACGAACTTGATGTATTAATGGGGGAAGGTTATTCACTTCTTCATAAAAATAAAACAATAGAGGCATGTGATGCATGGATAGAATTATGGAATAAATTGAAAACCGGATTCCGGCCTGAATTTGTTGATGTCAAAGAAGCGGATTCTATTTTTACTGGTGGAGAGTATATCTATAATTGGTGTCGGGATTTTGAAGTTGAACTTGGAAATGCCGGTCTGGACAATTCGTCATATTATCGGAAAAGAATAGAATATTGTACTGATTTTTGTTCGATATTTCCAGAATCAGATAGCTTGTTAATGCATAATATGAAAAGAGCTGTTGCGGAATCTTATTTTGCGTTGGGTGATATTTCTAAAGGTGAGGAATGTTTTAAGAAATTAATTGAGGAATATCCTAAAATAATTTGGGGATATATAGGTTGGGGGGATATGTATCTTTGGCCAATGAAAAAATCTATAAAACCTGATTATGAAAAAGCTGAAAAAATCTATAAAATGCCTTTAGGTATGGATTTGGAAGGGGAGGCGGATTTGATCGACAGGCTAAATGAGCTAAAAACCAAAAGGGAGAAAAACACATAACAGGATTCCGGCTGACACAAAAACCAACGCGATTTTGTGCTAAATCGGGAGCATTACCTTTTGCATACTGCACATTTGGAATACGAAAATTCTTATTTATTCAGACTTTATAATCATTGTTCAACCAACAAAGAAAAAAGTAACAACCATGATTAAACCAGGCTCACGAGACATTA
>NZ_JAZFTO010000262.1:0-11870 GCF_036446775.1 Candidatus Desulfatibia sp. | reverse complement strand
GTATTTAGAATTTTAGGCGTAGAGTCAGTCGACCCGTCATCGACAACAATGAGTTCAAAATTCGGGTGATCCTGAGCCAGAACCGAGTCGACAGCCTCTTTGAGCATTGCTGCCCGATTGTAAGTTGGGATGATGACGCTTACCTTCCGGTTTTTGCTTTTTTCCATATCTAATGCGGCCAAATAAATAAATTTATCACGATTGTCCGCCGAACAAGACTTCCGCCTTTGCAAGAGCGCCGAAGCTTCGGCGGAGGCGCTTGGCAGGCGGGAAAGTACGAAAGTTGAACAAAGAAAAAGCAACCCTGAACCTGTGAACCCCTACGAAAGGTAACCCGACTCGGCTGTCTTCGACCCTGAGCTCAGACCGAAGGGAGCTCGTCGCAGGCTGAACGCTGAACCTTGAACCTCCTAACCCAGACCGACAGGATGTCCAATTTTTGTGAAATCCCGCAGTATATAATGGCCTACGGTCATTTTTATCTGGTGGATGACGAGGTCTGAATATAACAAATATAGCATACATTATTGGTATTGCAAAATTATGGCATGTTCAAAATTGGACGTGTCTTTTGGTGCCGGCCGGTGAGATCGGTATTTGTTGCTTATCAGTGAATCCTTAATTATATTGTAAGAAAAAGAGCATACAAATGACTAATGGTATACAGGTGTCGATATGAAACCCAAGTGGTCAAAGATCATTCTTTTATTGGCGATTGTTCTGCTGGCATATGTTTTCTTTGCATTTGATTTGCAGCAATACCTTACCTTAACGCATTTGAAGTCCAGGCAGCAAGCATTTGAAAATTACTACGCTAATAATCGGGCGCTGACGATGGGCGCCTATATGGCCTTGTATATTGCGGTCACGGCCTTGTCCCTGCCGGGTGCCACCGTAATGACGCTGGCAGGCGGAGCCCTTTTTGGTGTCTGGGCCGGGCTGCTTTTGGTTTCTTTTGCAAGTACCATCGGCGCAACCTTAGCCTTTTTGGTGTCTAGGTTCCTGCTGAGAGATTATGTCCAGAATAAATTCGGTGACAAACTCAAGGCCGTTAACGAGAGCTTTAGAAAGGACGGGCCCTTTTATCTTTTTACATTACGGTTGATTCCTGTTTTTCCGTTTTTTATCATTAATCTTGTAATGGGATTGACCCCCATCCGTGCGGTTATGTTTTACATTGTAAGTCAGGTCGGCATGCTCCCCGGCACTTTCGTATATGTAAACGCCGGCACTCAGTTAGCAAAGATCGAGTCACTCAAGGGGATTCTTTCTTTCGAACTTTTGTTATCTTTTGCACTGCTTGGCATTTTTCCCCTGGCAGCCAAAAAGCTTGTAGTCTTTATCAAAACACGCCAGGTATTGGCCAACTACCCCCGCCCGCAAAAATTCGACTACAATCTTGTAGTAATCGGCGCGGGATCGGCAGGACTGGTGACGGCATACATTGCAGCAGCAGTAAAGGCCAAAGTGGCTTTGATCGAAAAGCACAAAATGGGGGGGGACTGCCTGAACACCGGCTGCATACCGAGCAAAGCGCTGCTGCGATCCGCAAAAATGTTATCGTATGCCAGGCGATCGGCCGAATTTGGTTTTAGACGCGGTGAAATTGAATTTGACTTTGCCGATGTTATGGAGAGAGTTCAAAGGATCATTAAAAAAGTTGAACCCCACGATTCTGTGGAGCGTTATACCAAACTTGGTGTGGATTGCATCCAGGGTGCCGCGATGATCACTTCGCCATATACC
The DNA here is from genome assembly GCF_036446775.1 of Candidatus Desulfatibia sp. Lineage (NCBI taxonomy): Bacteria > Pseudomonadati > Thermodesulfobacteriota > Desulfobacteria > Desulfobacterales > Candidatus Desulfatibia > Candidatus Desulfatibia sp. The sequence goes on along the minus strand of NZ_JAZFTO010000262.1, from coordinate 10,124 downwards.
GTCGAAGTAAACGATAAAGTTATTACTACTCGCAATATCGTTGTTGCTACCGGCGCGCGCCCGTTTGTTCCGCCCATTGCGGGTCTGGATAAAATCAACTACTTGACATCCGACAATGTCTGGCAGCTTCGCAAACTCCCCGGACGGCTCGTTGTTTTAGGCGGCGGTCCTATCGGTTGTGAGCTTTCCCAGGCTTTTGCGCGCTTGGGCGCGCAGGTTTCGCAGGTCGAGATGGCACCCCGCATCTTGTTGCGCGAAGATGAAGAAATTTCCGAACTTGTGAAAAATAAATTTGAGCAGGAAGGTGTGCGTGTGCTTACCAATCATCGCGCCAAGGAGGTGCGGGTTGACGGCGATCAAAAGACCTTGATCTGCGATCACAACGGAGAGGATGTTTCGGTTGAATTTGACGAAATCCTGGTGGCCGTCGGTCGTGTGGCCCATACCAAAGGTTTCGGTCTGGAAGAGCTGGGGGTCGCGATTGAGCGCAACGGTACCATCGAAACCGATGAATTTCTTCGAACGAATTATCCCAACATTTTTTGTGCCGGCGATGTTGCCGGTCCCTATCAGTTTACACACACCGCCGCCCACCAGGCATGGTATGCTTCGGTAAATGCCCTGTTTGGAAGATTCAAAACGTTCAGGGCCGATTATCGCGTCATCCCCTGGGCCACTTACACGGATCCCGAGGTTGCCCGTGTCGGTCTGAATGAACAGGAAGCAAAGGAAACCAATACGGACTATGAGGTCACCACCTACGGCATCGACGATCTGGACCGGGCCATTGCCGATTCCGAAGATCACGGCTTGGTCAAGGTATTGACAAAGCCCGGCACCGATAAAATCTTAGGTGTTACTATTGTCGGGACGCATGCCAGCGACATCATCGCTGAATATATTTTAGCTATGAAAAACGGGCTGGGCTTGAATAAAATCCTGGGAACCATTCATATCTACCCCACCTTGGCGGAAGCCAACAAATTTGCCGCCGGCCAGTGGAAAAAAGCCCATGCGCCGGAAAAACTCCTGGGCTGGGTGGAACGATATCACGCCTGGATGCGCGGCTAACTGGTGTCCATCCATAAATGGCCCTTTTTCTCCTGAGCGGCGTTCTCTCTCCGAGGCGTTGGCTCTCCGAGCCGGAGGCCGCGGTTTTCCGGCTGCGGCGTACAGGCGTACGCCGCACCACAAACCCTTGCTTGTCCCGCCATAGCCCTTTTCTAAGGGCGACGGCGGATGCGGCCTTGCTCATCGACCCTGATTTTATAATTTCAGAACTCCTGACCTGTATACGTAATTTCAACGTGATATGAAGGTTTAGTCGTAATTTCAGATGCAACAATTTGAACATCGAACATCGAACGTTCAACGTCGAACGTCGAATGTGGAAGGCGCTTCGCTTTGTCTTTTTTATAAATGGTAGAATGCATTATTCGATGTTCAACGTTCGATGTTCGATGTTCGACGTTAATCTTTTATTCGTCATAGATAATTGCCGGGGATGGCATGATACATCAACTATGGTGTGTACTGCTCACAGAACGGAGCGGTTTGTTCGCAAATCATCAAATGTAACAGGCCAGGACATCCTGTTGCACATATACTGTTGACACATATCCTGTATTCACTTATGATGTGTAAAAATAACTGAGGAGGTGTCATATGCCCAATATAACCATTTCAATAGATGAAGACCTGCTGAAATCAGGAAGGCGTTATGCTGAAAAACATCAAACGTCGATGAATGCGCTTATTCGAAAACTCCTCGAACAGGCGGTGCGCTCTCAGTCCAAGGCATGGCTTGAAGAATGCTTTCATTTGATGGATCGCGCCGGCGCCGACTCTAAAGGCAAACACTGGAAACGAGAGGAACTGTACGATGTCTAAAATATTCATCGACACTAACATATTAGTATACTGCATTGACTCTCATGACCCAGCTAAACAAAAAGCAAGCCGCCTTTTATTGCAAACGCTGGGAAATGATCATAGTGGTGTGATTTCTACACAAGTCATGCAGGAATTTTTTGTTGTCGGTACAAAGAAGCTTGCCGCCGATCCGTTGCTGGTTAAAGACATTCTGCACTCGTTTGAAAATTTCGAAACAGTGATTGTTACCCCCGAAATTATAAAAGAAGCCATCGATTGCAGCATCATCAACCGCCTGTCTTTCTGGGATGCTTTAATCGTCGCCACTGCTGAAAGTGCAAAGTGTGAGCGAATTTGGACGGAAGATTTAAACCACGGTCAGGTGATACGAGGGGTAAAAATAGAAAACCCGCTGATTTAAAAATTGATTGTCTTTAATTGTATAAAGACTTTAAACTTGAGTTCCAGCTATGTAAACCGTATCATATCATGATGAGACCAATAGATATCTGGTTCTTTGGCAAGATAACGCAACTGGATATTCAGACTATTACTCGTATTCTGCATTGAAATGTGGCTTGTTTGAATTGAACACTATGGCAAGCTATTGTTGAATGCAAATGCTGGACACTTCCATTATATGCATTTGGAATTTGATAAATGAAAACAACACAATATTTTGACTATACAAGGAAACGCCCGGATCGTGCCCAGATCATAGAGGACTGGATAAAATCAGTTATTGAGAAACCTGAAAAGGTAGAAATCCAATCCGATGGCAGGATCAGGAAATGGGCCAAAATATCAGAAACAGGAAAATACTTGAGGGTTATCTTGCTCGAAGACGGCGAAACGGTTCATAACGCATTTTTCGATAGATCATACAAGGAGGAATAAAACATGAAAGTGAAATATTTTTCTGATACGGATACTGCTCACATCGAATTCATAGACAAAGAAGTCCATGAGACTAAAGAAATAAGTGAAAATATCTATATTGACATTGATAGGAAAGGCAACATCGTGAGCATGACTATTGAACATGCAAAAGATAATGCTGGACTTTGGGAATTCTCATATCAAGAGATGCCGCGCCAAACCGTATAGGAATGCCGAGCATCAGCTTTGTAATGGGGGTCGGGCCACAGGAACATCTTGATATAATAGATAAAACGTTTAAAAAATGCGTCAAATAAGGCCTTAAAAGGGCATTTTTGGGGGCCAAAACACACTTTTAAGAGAAAAGTCTAAGAATTTTTTTGAAATACTATTTAGCTTAAAAGGTCCTTTTCGGGGCCAAAAAGAGCTGTTTAAGACGATTTTAGGGCCTATTTTAAGCTTTATTTACTGTTATTATAGTCGGTTACCGTGGCCCGACCCAAATAACCAGAATATAAGCATACCCGTGAAAAAGCTACTTTGCAGAACAACGGCATAGAGGCGGACTCGCAATAGCTCGCCGCTCATGCCTGGTGTTAAATGAACACTACGGCTATTAGTGTTCAATTTTGACATCAGGACCGTGCTGAAGGATACCAGTTCCAATGTACAATTTTTAAAGTGCCGATATCTGCTATAATGTAAGGCGCAATAAAACACTCTAATGCCATTGATACGTAATGCGTATCAAACGCGATTCGTCCTGTGTATCCGGGTGGGGGTGATCTTTGAGAGATCCGGGCTGACCCGGATGTTTCATGAAGAGTAGAATTTCTTGAGCTTCTCCGGCGGTACTCCCAATAAATACAAGGTTCTCAAGGACCAGTTTCTCAGTGTACAATATACGATCCCTTCTTTTTCCCAGCGACGGGCAGCGGTCTGGACTTTGCGTGCAATAAATTTGATCTTTTTGCCGGCCTTTTTTACCCTTTGCATCAGCTCCACATCTTCCATTATGGGAATATCCTTGAATCCGCCGATTTGGTCGAAAAATCGTTTTTTAAGAAAAATGGCCTGGTCGCCGTATGGGATTCGGGTGAGGCGGGAGCGCATGGATGCCGCTATTTCAATCAATCTAAATATTTTCTTTTCAGACCGGATGCCCAGATCAAACGCGCCGCCCATGATATTGTGCTGTTTGGTTGCCGCTATGATTTGATCCAGGGCATCATGACTCGGCAGGGTGTCGGCATGCAAAAAAAGCAAAACATCGCCGTTGGCGACAGCGGCCCCCTGGTTCATCTGAGATCCCCGGCCTTTTTTCCCGATAATCTTTTTAACATCGGCGTTGGTTATGGTGTTGATGGTAGTCCCCGCAGGGTTTCCGTCCACGACGATAATCTCAAAGTCGCCGGCAAAATCCAGGTTGTAAAGGTAATCAATGGTAGAGTGGATAATCTGCGACTCATTGAAAACAGGTATGATTATGGATATCTGCTGATTCATTCGATAGGTTCAGACGTGCTGATATCTAATTCGATATTTGACAAATATGCGGCTGTATTTGGAGCGGTGGATTCTTTTTGTGAATAGGTTTTATAAAAAAATTTAAGGTCTTCATAGGTGTCAATATCCCGCCACTTCGGCAGAACGTGGAGCTTAAATTTGTTTTTTTGAAAGATCTTCACCGTCATCTCAAAGACATCTTCGGTTCCCCAAGGTATATCGTCAAAAATTTGGGGTAAAAAAGTAGCCGACTTAAAACCTATCAGGTAGTATCCGCCGTCAACGGTCGGGCCAATGACGGCATCATTATTGTCTAAGCTTTTAAAGGCCTCGTCAACTATGCTCTCCGGAAGATCGGGAGAATCCGTTCCCATAAGAAGTGCATGCTGATAGCTTTTGGAAAACATTTTGTCAAAGGCGTTTGCCATCCTTTTGCCCAGGTTATTTCCTTTTTGCGGCATCAAGGTGTAGCCGGGCCCGAGCCATTCGACGGCCTCGGATTGTGCGTGCGGAGGGTAATAACCGACGATAATGCGGTATGGGCTTCTATTTAGCATACCGAGGATATCAGCAACAAAATTTTTATAAATGTCAACAACGATCTCTGGGCCTAAAAACTTAGAGAGCCTTGTTTTTACCCTGCTTTTTTGCGGTACTTTCAAAAAGACAATGACGCACCGCGTGCTGTGATTGTCCGGCATTTTCATGGTATTTACAAAGAATTGGTTTCCCGGATCCAAGAAAATTTGACCTGTGCCTTAAAAACTTGCTATATATACTATTTCAGCTTCTAATCTTCAACCTCAATATGTTTTAGGGGTAAAGAATTATGCCTTACACTAAATTTGCTTTGATGAGGTTTTGGATATTCTTGGGTGGACTGTTTTTTTTCTTGATTTTGGAGCTGATTAATCCCTATAGACCGAACACGGTTTCTAAATTGAAACGTTGGCTCAATAACATGGGCATTACCATATTCAATAGCTTGATACTGAAACTGCTGTTTGCATCCATCCTTGTGCAAACATGTCTTTATGTTACTGATAAGCAGATAGGGGTTCTGAACCTGACGGCGGTGCCGTACTGGGCAAAAACATTGGTAACATTCGTTTTTATGGATTTCATGCTTTATGTTTGGCACCTGTTGAATCACGAAATGCCTTTTCTGTGGCGATTTCATCGTGTTCACCATACAGATTTAAATATGGATGTCTCTTCAGCTACCCGCTTTCATATCGGCGAACTGGCCATATCCGCTGTCATTAAAATTTCGCTGGTGTTCTTTTTAGGGGCGGACATGTTTGGTGTGCTTCTTTTTGAAACACTGCTGGTTTTTACAGCTCAATTCCATCACAGCGGTTTAACCGTTCCCCAGTGGTTTGAGAAAATCTTTTGGATTCTTTTTGTGCCGCCGTCCATGCACCGTATTCATCATTCCGTAGTTATCAAGCAGCGGGATAGCAACTATGGCACGATTTTTTCAATTTGGGATCGTATCCTGGGAACGCTGATAACAGACGTTGACCAGGACCGTATCCGCATCGGAGTAGGGGGGCATTATGAGCCTGCAAAGTTAAATTTTCACCACCTGCTTGTGATGCCGTTTACGGCTCCGGTTAAGTAATTTCCAATTGTCTGTGCAAGATTGTTGATCCAAACAAAGAGAGGGCAAAAGGCAATGAGACCAAATAAGATCATCCTTATAGCGTCAATCGGGAAGGAGGGTATATGAAAAATCCAAACCTAAAAATCATAATGGATCTCGAAAAACTCAACATGTATAATGCCGAAGGCTGTCCGTCCTGCGGCAAAAAATTTTCATTGGGCGATATGGCTGTACTGGCATGCGGTTTTTGGGAAGGCGGGGCTAAATATATTCATGAAAATGAAGCAATCTTTGACAACAAAACCTCAATCTACTACGAACGCAGATGCTACAACCGCACGAAAGAAGAGAAATAAGAGGTTAGGTGTCGATAACACAGGAACAGGCTGAGTCTTTGCGGCCTAAAGCGGAGTTTATCACCGCCGCGGCACAGCCGACACCGGCATCGACGCTTAAAGCTGCGGGCGGGCAGTTTTGGGCACAGGCACCGCATTCCATGCAAGCGTCGCGATTCGCTATACGGGCCTTGCCGTCGGCCAATAAGATCACTTCATGGGGACAAACGACGGTACACATTCCGCATCCCACACACTTTTCCTGGTCAAATGCTAATGTCACTACATCCTTAAGGTAAATAAACTGTTCCATCAAAAAACTCCTTATTCCAGACCTCGTCATTCACCAGACAAAAATGACCGTAGACCTTTAGTGGGCGTTCACAGGTTCAACGTTCTGCGTTCCGGGTTCTGCGTTTAACCTCTGAACCTTGAACCTCTGAACCTTGAACCTCTGAACCCTGAACCTCTGAACCCTGAACCTCTAAACTCTGAACCTTTGAACATTGAACCTTTGAACCCAACTCTTGGCATGAAATATTGGGGTCTAGACCATGAACCGCGATCCAAGCCAAAGGCCGAGGCCGACCACAACAGCGCCGATTTGCAGAGGCACGGCCCAGCGCATCTCCTTTTTCACGCCTGATAAAGAAGTGTAAGTCGAAGAGCCGGTAAAATTCATGGCCAAAAAAGCGGTGACAGCCGGCACCAAAAAAAACCAGGCAATGATTTCAAGACGGCCGGGCCAGGACGCAAAATCAACATTTCGAAAGAATGCTAAAATTATTGCGGTTAAAAGCCCCAGGTTAAAACCTTTGAGTGCAAAGGCCCGGCCGGGCAGGTACGGCAGCAATATCGGCGTCAGTATTGCGCCGGCCAGAATGGCTGTCGCTAAGGCGATGACTGCAAAAAGACCGTCGTCCAGTGCATTGGCCCAAAAGGCGCCGGGACCGCCGAAACCTCCCAGAACAAAGAAGACCGCAAGCACGCAGACAGCCGGTTTGAGGGCCGCAACCAGCTCCACCGGTATAAGTACAATCCGTTCCCAAAGAGGGAATGATTTTTTGCGCATTGCAGGCGTTGCTTTCAAATCGTTTTCGAGAAAAGCTCTAAGGTCTGTTGCCAGGATTGGACCGTAAACGGCTTTGAATCCCGAGAGTTTTTTTACCTGAAATGCCGCTATGCCGGGTCCGCAAAGCTGGGGCAGAATCAGCCGGCGATGGGCCACAATCTGTTCCAAACCGCTCGATTTGATGCGCGCAACCAGTTCGTCAGTTCCGAAGGTGCCCTTGCCGGCGGCACACCACACATTGATTCCATCAGTATCTAACACCAGAATCCAGGCATCCCGGTCCCCTAAAGCTTGGCGAAGGCTGTCAAAGCTCATCTTGTAATTGGCGGTGACCAGAACCGGTGATTGATCTGTGGGCCGGTTCAGAGCGTAAAGGCCGGGTTCGACGGTATAATGCATGCGCCCCACCCCCCAGCGGGCCTTAAAGGTGCCCCAGTGATCGGCCCGCGCCAGTGATGACGAAACCCGGGGTACTTCACCCACCGGCGTATTCATGCAACCGATGACAAACGGCTGTTTCAAATCAGGAAGACTCACCTGAGCCGGTTTATCCTGAGGTCAACAGCCGGCCTTCGCTTTAGCCAACGGTGTCTTGTGTAAAATATTACGATCCATTTCGAGTATGTCGCTCCCAGTTTTTTTAAGATTCTCACAATAAAGTATGCACAAACTCAATAATAAAACAATAATAAATCCGTTTGTGAAATGATCTGTAAGTGCGCTAAAAACAGAAATGCTTTATTTCTGACCTAACCCGGTTTTCTCACGAGACTGAGCGACTCAGGAACAAGGCATTTCAGGCCGGGCATCGACTGAGCTCAGCCGAAGTCAAGGCGTAGTATTTTACTTCGAGGGCTGAATAACGCAGTTCCTGTGTTGCTCAGGCTTGCCTTTGGTGAAGAATTTATTTTTTAGTGGGACGATATTCATCAAAACAGAGTGTCTTTGATCAAGGGCACCCTAGTTTAATATAATCTCATGATTTTAAGTGGTTTCTTTTGTGTTTTCAAAACCAAAATAAATTCTTCATGAGAAATGCGGGCTAAAATTGTGAGAGCCATCATTGTGAGTTTCTACAAAGGCGGCAAGCCGTAATGTTGCGGGATGCAGCTGAAAAGATCGAATAACTAAATGCAGCGAAAAGGGGAAGAGATATTTAAAAGGGATAGATTTTTCACCAGGTCGCATTGAGACAGCTTTGAGCAACAACAGGCTATCAGCCGGCCGGAAAACCTGTGATAAGTCTGACTACGCAAACTAATTGTCCTACGACAACTGTTGTCATCAACCTTCGATTTTTGATGACCCCCTAAAGTGAAGGTTTCTACTATCTTGATCTTGGCGATCGCCCCCAGCAGAGAAAGATAGTGCGGTTTATTTCATAAGAACTGCATCCTCGACAATTACATCATACCTGTAGCCGGAGCCAAAATCTTTGTCAGCGGCCAGAATTCCTTCAAGGGAGATAATGGCGCCTTTTTCCGCGATATCGGCTGATGTAACCACCAGATCATACGTGTTTTTCGCAAGATCTCCGGTGCCGTCCTGAATATGGAGCCAGTTCTTTCCCATAATATCAGGGTTTACCTTCACAACCTGCCCTTTTACGGTTACTTTCTGTTTGTTCAGGGAGGCTCCTTTCGCGAAAAGTTCACCAACCGTGTAACCGTTCTGAGCGGTTGACTTTTCGACTTTCAACTTGGTGAAAGACACTGTCGCGTGGCTGCTGCCGCGGGTTTGTGGGGTTAGGTCGTGAGCGGTGATTCCGGACCGGGTGACATCGGAACCGGCCATGGTTGCCGCCTGCGTCTGAGCGTTCTTATCTCCGGCGGCTCTGATAACGCCGGTCGCAAAGATAATGGAATCAAATGTCCGGTTCAGGGTTTTACTGTTAAAATTACGTATAACAGTACCGCCCTTCAGCGCAATTTGTTCCCCAATCTCCAGTTGAGTTTTGGGAACGGCGGCCCAGGTTTCATTGCCGGCCCCATCATCCAGGCGGATATAGGTGTAGTTGCCGGCGTCCAGCTTTTGCACCACTTTCCCGCTGCCCGCTGCAAGTTGCGGCGCAGCGGGGGCTTGGGACGGTGTCCGGCCAAGTTGATCGGTCGGGGTCGCCGGTTCGGTTTCGGATGTAACATTACCGCACGCGATCAACCCTGAAATTATAGCCAGGCCGGTGAAACAAACGCATATTTTCTTTAGGTTCATAATATTGGATCCCCTGTTCTTTAAATGATTGATCTCCCTGCAACGGGAGAAAGACTCATATAGCATCTTGTTTTATATATTTCACGGCTTTTTTGAAAACAAATCGGGGATAATCCGACCGGACAGGAAAGTAATGGGGGATGTTGGTGCAGAAAGTTCTTGGCAATCGATTTCAATCTTTAAAGCTATGGACTATTTCGAGATTAGAGATGTTGAATTCCACCCCGGGTATCGCATCATCTAATTCTTATGATTGCAGACAATCTCATCACAGAAACTGATCGTTCCAGATATCTCTCCAAATCCTCAGGATATCAACTGGACATAAAACCTTTGATATGTCTGACTGACCTAATCGCTTGAATGTTTGCTTTTCATTTATCTTGCGTTGATTTAAGTCAAGTTTAGGAGTATTGAAAAAGCCAGAGGCGTAAAGGCGCAGGAAAGGGGTTTGGATCTAATTTGATATGAAACAACAGGCAAAAATTTCTATTGTTAGAGGATCATGACTGAATTTTCGTCGGTTCGTGCTCTCAAGGGCCGATGTGGCCACGATCGGTCTGGCAGATAACGGTTTTGAGACCCGCATCTTTAAGTACATTGTGAACTTCCGCCATTTCGTCATAAGAGGGCTTTTGAAGAT
>NZ_JAZFTO010000261.1:0-22221 GCF_036446775.1 Candidatus Desulfatibia sp. | reverse complement strand
GGTTAAGCACTTCGCGCTTTTTTCCTTAACCATTGATTCCATAAGGGTAATTCAACGAGGCGGCCGACCTCTGAACCTTTGAACGTTGAACTTTTGAACCCAACTTTTTGATTAGAGATGGAGTGTTTTGTCCAAAATTTTACCACATCATCGATCATTATTTGCGAGATCTGCAAAAACAACTTGACGAAATAATTAGTTGTGCTAATAACAATTATCTGAGCTAAAGTAGATAGCAAAAAGTTTAGTTTAAATAAAGTTTTGCACAAAGGCGTGCGGAACTTTTTTAAAGATAGAAGACAAAGGCGTCTTTTCCCTATTTTGGGTAGGCGTCTTTTTTTATTGTTCATATTAACTTTTTAGGTAAGGAGGGTTCTGTTATGACATTTAGTAAACCGAATCGTAGTGCAGCTACCGTCAGTTCAACCCGGGTCGATCCCGCGCCGGTATCAGGTATTTGTGTGACTTGTCTGGACGGCTGTGAAGGCCCCTGTGAGATCGGTCGTTCCGCTTTGAAGGGGCGGGAGATGATCTATCCGCAACCGTTTGGATTGACAACCTCAGGATCCGAAAAGGATTATCCCATTGATTTCTCACATTTCAATATTCAAGGAACCTGTGTCGGTGCTGTCGGGGTAGAAGCCGATCCGGATGTGGCCACGTTTCCGGCCGTTGATTGTACCACCGCAGTAGGCGCCGACGGCAGCATCAAGCTTGATTTTCCGGTGTTCACCGGTGCCGTGGGGTCTACGGAGATCGCCAGAATCAATTGGGAAGAGATGGCCGTTGGTGCTGCCATTTCCGGTGTCATTGTCGTGGCCGGGGAGAATATATGCGGCATGGACCCCCAGGCTGAATTCAAAAACGGCAGAATCGCTAAATCACCCGAGATGGAACGCCGCATAGAGGCTTTCAATAAGTGGTACGACGGCAAAGGCGGCATCATTATTCAAGCCAATGTGGAAGATACCAAATTAAGGGTGCCCGAGTACGTAATCGAAAAACTCGGCATAGAGATTTTCGAACTCAAATGGGGACAGGGTGCCAAAGATATCGGCGGTGAAGTCAAACTTCCCACCCTGGAAAGAGCTTTGCAACTGAAAGACCGCGGCTATATTGTTCTGCCGGACCCGACCAACCCGGCCGCCCAGGAGGCGTTTAAAGCCGGTGGAATCACTGAATTTGAAAGACATTCAAGGCTCGGAATGGTCGAGGAAGAATCGTTTCATAAAGCCGTGGAGCACCTTCGCAGCGTGGGAGCAAAATATGTAACCTTAAAGACCGGTGCCTATCGCCCTGCTGATCTGGCCCGGGCCATTAAATATTCCTCCGATGCCAAGATAGACCTTTTAACCATCGACGGCGCCGGCGGCGGTACCGGTATGAGTCCCTGGCGCATGATGAATGAGTGGGGCATCCCGACGGTTGAGCTCGAATGCCTGGCCTATCAGATGTGTGAACGGCTCGCGGCCAAGGGCGCCTACATACCACCCCTGGCGATCGCCGGCGGTCTTTCTCTGGAAGATCACATCTTCAAGGCCATTGCCCTGGCAGCGCCTTATGTAAAAGCCATCTGTCTGGGGCGGTCGATTATGGCCGCAGCCATGGTCGGCAAGACCCATGGTAAAATGATGGCCGAAAAAATGGAGCTTGAAGGCGAAGATATCGCAGACGGATACGTGAAATTGTTTGCGGTGGGTGCCGAGCTCAAAGAGCGCTTTGGCAGCGATTTCGCCAGCATTCCGGCCGGTGCCATCGGATTTTATTCTTACGTCGATCGCCTGCGCCAGGGGCTGCAGCAGTTTATGGCCGGTGCACGAAAATTTGCCCTTAAGTATCTTGAAAGAGATGATCTGGTTGCTTTGACAAGAGAAGCGGCCGATATTTCCGGTATTCCGTATGTGATGGATTCGGATAAAGAAGAGATCGACAGGATTCTGGGTTAGTCTATCGAAAATCAAAAATATCGTATCCAAATTTACGGTGTTTTAACGCCCTATTTGAAAGGAAAACAGGATGCTCAATGTTATTTGCCCACATAATTGCAAGGATTGCTATGCCATGAGAGTCTGTGCAGTACGTGCCATAACAGATCAGCAAGGCTCGATTTACATTGAAACCGATAACTGTATCGGATGCGGCTGCTGTAAAACAGCATGTGTTACTTTCGGCTACCAAGCCCTGGAAGACAAAACCGAAGCGTGGCTGAAAGGCGCAGCCTAGCCCAATTGACGATTGGCGATTGATGAAGGTTATTTTATTTGGAGAGACACTATGAACGGCTGGACCGGTCAATGCCTCAGAGTGAATCTGACTCAAGACAATTATAAGCTTGAAGAGGTTCCGCGACAATTGATGGAAAAATATTTAGGAGGGCGGGGTCTGGGCGCCAAAGTTCTTTCCGATGATGTTGATCCCCAAGTAGATCCTCTCTCTGCAGATAATAAACTTATATTTGTATCAGGTCCGTTGGTCGGAACCGGGGCTGTTACCGGAGCATCGTGTAACGTGGTCACCAAGAGCGCCCTTTCCGGAACCATTGCGTGTGCCAAGCTGCGCGGGCACTTTGGTGCGGAATTGAAGTACGCCGGACTTGACATGATTATTGTTGAGGGCCAGGCCGAATCGCCGGTCATTCTTTCGATTATAGATGACAAGGTCAGTATCCGTCCGGCCCTGGAATATTGGGGTCGCACTACGTCCGAGACCGAAGCGCTGTTTAAAAAAAACATGCCGGATAAATGGGCCTCCCGTGACACGTATTTGCTGTCCATCGGTCCTGCGGGTGAGAAACTGGTTCCACTGGCCAATATTATCAATGACGGTTTTCTGTCGGTAGGGGGAGCGGGCATCGGTGCTGTTATGGGCTCCAAAAACTTAAAGGCCATTGCCGTCAAAGGGAGCCATTCGGTGACGGTTGCCGACGGAAACCGTTTTGGACAAACAGTAACTACCCTGATTAATAAGCTGAACAGCGCCCCGCTGACATCCCAATCCATGACGGCTTGGGGATCTGCTTTTTTTGTGGGGCTTTGCAATCAAAAAGGGATTTTGCCCTTTAAGAACTTTCAACGTTCCGCATTTGAAGAATCAAAAAGTGTTGGTACCGAAACCTTGGCCAAGGCCTTTGCATTAAGGGCGCGGGGCTGCTTTGCATGTCCGATCGCCTGTATTAAAAAGACCGATGTCAGCAATCCGCTGTTCAAAGGCAAGGGCATGGCTCCCACATACCTGGCAATCGGCGCCCTCGGCCTTAATTGCGGTATTACCGATCTGACCACCATCGGCATGGCCAATATGATCTGTGCCGAGATGGGTTTGGATCCGATTGCCGCCGGGGGAACATTGGCAACCGCCATGGAAATGGAAGAAAAAGGAATTGTTTCTAAGGAGACGCTCAAACTTGAACTTAGGTTTGGCCAAGGGGAAGATCTGCTTCAAGCCCTGACACTGATGGCGACCAAAAAAGGGCATGCTAAAAGAATCGGTATCGGCGCCAAAGCCCTGGCCGAAGAATACGGGAATCCGCAGCTTTTTATGGGTGTTAAGGGCATTCCCATGGCACCGTTCGATCCCCGGGCCATCCAGGGAATGGGCCTGCATTTCGCCACGTCCAACTATGGCCCCCATCATCTTTATGCTTACACATTTATTGACGAAGTCCTGAACGTCCACAGCCAAGAAGATCCCTGGACGACCGCCGGCAAACCGGAGCTCGTCAAGCGCTATCAGGAAATAACGGCGGTGATGGATTCTTTGGGGCTGTGCAATTGGCTGTTGATGGGGCTGAAGTTCAATAATTTTGTGCCGATGGTCAACAGCGCTCTTGGTACCGGGTTTAAAGCCGACGATCTATTATTGATAGGTGAGCGGATCTGGAACACCGAAAGGCTGTTTAACATAAAGGCCGGAATTGACGGCAGTTATGACACGTTGCCCGAACGGTTTATCAAAGAACCGATTCCGGACGGTCCGGCCGCCGGCCAGATATCCAAGCTAAGCGAAATGATCGGGAATTACTACCATCTTCGAGGATGGGACGCACAAGGCCGGCCCGGGCCTGAAATCTTGAAGACATTAGATATAACCTAGCTTCGCTTCAAAGCGACGGGTTGATGGAAGCTCTACATATTGATTATGGCGAAGCGATACTGGATCCTGGATACTCGATGCTGTATTTCATCCAGTATCCAGAGACCAGCATCAAGCATCTTATAGCATTTTGTATTGAACTGTTGTTTACAAAAACTTGACACAAATTTTAAGATTTTGAGCCATACGGACAGGTAGAGGAGTAAAAAATGGCACGAATTAAAATCGATCATACCAAATGTACCGGTTGCAGACATTGTGAAATCGCCTGTTCCCTCAACCATATCGCCGGCATAGCCAATCCGCGCAGAGCACGCATCAGGGTCTTCAGAGAAGGAAATATTTATTTTCCGACCATTGCCGGTCCGTTTGTAGATGCGGCCTGTACTTCGAAAAATGATCTTGTCGTTGGCGGCGTCAGCTACAACATGTGCCTGATCTGCCGGGCCTCATGCCCGGAAAAACCTTTTTTTATCGAAGCGGAAACCGGTTTCCATCTAAAGTGCGATTTTTGCGGTATTCCGCCCGCCCCCTCATGTGTGCGATGGTGCAACAGCGGCGCCCTTGAATTAATTGAAGATTAGAAATGAATCCGATGAACCAGAAAAATGATGTTATTGCAGCCGTGATGGTCGTTGGCGGTGGAATCGCCGGTATTCAGGCCTCCACGGATTTAGCTGATTCCGGGTATTATGTCTATCTGGTGGAAAGCTCTCCCGCCATTGGGGGTGTAATGGCCGCCCTGGACAAAACGTTTCCGACCAATGACTGTTCGATTTGAATCCTGGCTCCCAGGCTCGTGGAGTCTGCCCGGCATCCCAACATTGAAATTGTCACCAATGCCACCTTAAAAGAAGTTTCCGGCCCGGCCGGAAACTTTACGGTCAAAGTGCGCAAGCAACCCCGCTATGTGGATGAAAGCAAATGTACGGCGTGCGGAGTGTGTGCCTCTTATTGCCCTGTGACGGTACCCGACCCGTATGAAGAACATCTGTCACACCGCAAGGCCATTCATATCCCCTATGCCCAGGCAGCCCCGTCAGCCTATGTGGTTGATCCCCGGTACTGCCTGTTTTTGTCTAAAAAAGAATGCAAGCAGTGCAGTCGCATCTGTGAAGCCAACGCCATCGATTTCAGCCAAGGACCTGAAATTTTAACCTATCAGGTTGGGGCGGTTATCATGGCTCCGGGCTTTTCGAGTTTCAACCACCGGCGGGCAGGAGCGCACAGGTTCGCAGACTCACCCAACATTGTCACCGGCAAGGAGTTTGAGCGCATTTGCTGCGCATCCGGACCTTACACGGGCCAAATTCTGCGACCTTCAGATCTGAAAAAACCGGAAAGAATTGCGTTTATTCACTGTGTCGGCAGCCGGGATAAGGCCGCCGGTAATCCCTACTGCTCATCGGTATGCTGCAAATATGCGGTCAAGGATGCCATCGTGGCCCTGGAGCATGAACCTGACCTGGACATTACTATGTTTCATATGGATATGCGCATGTACGGTAAGGGCTTTGAGACGTTCTATGCACGCGCCCGAGCTGAAAACGTTAAATTTATTCGCAGCAGGGTTTCAAAGATCGACGAGCAACCGGGCACGCAAGATCTTGTCGTAACGTATGTCACCGATGACGGCTGCCAAAGAGAAGATGCGTTTAATCTGGTAGTGCTGGCCAACGGTCTTGAGGCCCCTCGAGGAAACAGCGCCCTGGCTCTGGCAACAAATACCAGCCTCAATCATTACGGCTTTTGTGATACCGGGTTGTTTTCACCGCTGGCTACCAGTCGCAAAGGTATATTTGTGGCCGGTGCGTTTCAGGGACCAAAATCGATTCCTGACAGTGTCATTCAGGCCGGTGGGGCCGCAGCCTCGGCCGCCGAACTGCTGGCATCGGCCCGGGGGAGCCTGGTAACGGAAAAGACATATCCCGACGAACGCAGCAAGCCTGACGAACCTCCGAAAATAGGGGTGTTTGTCTGCCACTGCGGCAAAAATATCGGTGCGGTGGTCGATGTTCAGGAAGTCAAGAAATACGCCGGCACCCTGCCGGATGTGGTCATGGTGGCGGACAATCTTTATTCCTGTTCGCAGGACACCCAGGGTTTGATAGCGGAAACGATCGTCGAACATCAGCTCAATCGCATTGTGGTGGCCGCTTGTACGCCCAGAACCCATGAACCCCTTTTTCAGGACACCAACCGGGAGGCCGGTTTGAACAAATGCCTGGCAGAAATGGTCAATATCCGTGACCAGTGTGCATGGGTTCATATGCAGGAAAAGGAGGCCGCCACCCAAAAGGCTAAAGACCTGGTGCGGATGGCGGTTGCCAAGGCCAGGCTGAACCAACCGCTACCGGAAACTATCATAGAGGTCGATCCCAAAGCGTTGGTCATCGGCGGCGGGCTGTCAGGGATGACAGCGGCCCTTAGCTTGGCCCGCCAGGGTTTTGAATGTTATCTGATCGAAAGGTCGTCACGTCTCGGAGGAAATCTTGAAAAGACCTATGCTACTCCGGAGGGCCCTGATCCCCAAAAGCATTTGAAGCAACTCCTCCGGGAAATCAAGAATCATGTCTCCATTCATGTTTATACCAAAGCTGCGATTCAAGTGATCGAGGGTTTTGTAGGAAACTTCCGTACGGTTATATCGCCGGGGGATGGTGAAAATAAAGATACACTTGAATTAAAACACGGCGTTATTATTATTGCCACAGGTGCAAAGCCATATACCCCCAACGAGTATCTGTATGGCCGGCATAGCAACGTTCTGCTGCAACAAAACCTTGAGGAAAAACTGGCCCATGGGAAGCTGAATTCCAAAGACCTGAACCATGTTGTCATGATTCAGTGCGTGGCATCAAGAGATGAAACCCATCCCTACTGCAGTGCTGTTTGCTGCGGACAAGCCATCAAAAACGCGCTCAAAATCAAAGAACTCAATCCTGACGCCAATGTGACTATTCTTTACCGGGATATCATGACATACGGATTTAGCGAGGATTTTTACACCCTTGCCAGGGATCGGGGTGTTCTGTTTGTACGCTACAATCCGGAACAAAAGCCCCAGGTTGAGGAACTTGACGGAAAGCTTCGAGTTACAGTTGCAGATCCGCTTTTAAACGAAAACCTTATTGTCGATGCTGACTTATTGGTGTTAAGCACGGCCATGATTCCACGTGAAAACAAGGTTCTCAATCAACAGCTGGCCATTCCCCTTTCGGCCGACCGGTTTTTTTTAGAATCGCATGCGCAGATGAACCCGGTCGATTCTTATATAGACGGGATTTATCTTTGTGGCACGGCTCAGTTTCCCAAGCCGATGGATGAATGCATCGCTCAAGCCAAGGCGGCCGTTGCCAGAGCCGCCCGCTTGCTGTCAAAAGGATATGTTAAGGCGGAGCCGATTGTATCATCCTGCGATACGGATAAGTGTATCGGATGTGGAATCTGTGAAGATTTATGCCCGTATAGCGCCATAAGACGCGTAAAAATCGGAAAACTCAAAAAAGCCGAAGTTGTTACGGCCGCCTGCAAAGGGTGCGGTGTATGCTCTTCGATTTGCCCTTCGAGGGCCATCAGCATGGGACGGTTTACCGACGAACAGATCCTGGCTCAGATAAGAGCCTTTGGAGAAGGCTGTTAGTTATTTGTCATTGGTCATTTGTGGTTTGTAGATTGAGAGAAGCGGACATATACAAATGACAGCGAACGGAGTGAGAGAATTGAAAATTGACACATTCGAACCGAAGATCCTGGGTTTCTTCTGCCACTGGTGTTGCTATGCTGCCGCTGATGCTGCCGGTGTGGCCCGTTTTCAGTATCCGACTCACGTGCGAGTCATCCGGGTGATGTGCACGGGCCGCATCGACCCTATTTTCCTTATGGAAGGTTTCATCAACGGAGCGGACGGCATCTTTACCGGCGGCTGACATCTGGGCGAATGCCATTACCGGACCGGTAATTACGAAGTTATCCACAAGGTTAATCTAATCACGAAACTCCTCGAGGATTTAAAAATAGACCCGCACAGATTGTCGTTGGAATGGGTCTCGGCCGCCGAAGCACCCCGTTTTGTGGCACTCATTGCAGCCTTTTCGGATCGGATTAAAGCACTGGGCCCCCTTGGATCGAGTGCGGGTTTGGAACCAGAGCATCTCATGATAAAATTAAAAGCTGCCCGCATGGCTCTTGAAGGCAAACGTCTTAGAATGGTCATTGCCCGACAGGCAAAGTATATGAAACAGGGGGATACCTATCGGGAAATACCTCCGGAGCATAAACTGCAATCCGATTTGGAAAAGACCCTTGCCGCTGAAAGGGCCAGATATGGCGTCATGCTGTATTTACAGGACAAGCCCCATCCTCTTCAAGAATTGGCAAGTCTTCTGGAGATATCGCCCGACCAGGTGATGGATTGTTTCAAAAAGCTTGAAAAAAGAAAACTCGTTGAACCCGATCGACTCCTTGTCGCCTAACCCAACAGGAACGAACCATGAGAGACGTCTTTTTTAGTGAATTTGATCCTAACTTTAAAGAAGAAGTGGCCGACAAAATAGGCTTGGAAAGTATCAAACCTTGTTTCACCTGCGGCTCCTGCACCGGGATTTGCCCTGTTCATGAAATCATTGAAGACTTTGACCCGCGGCGCATTATTTATAAGATTTTGCTGGGACGGAGAAAAGAGGTGCTCTCTTCGGATCTGATCTGGTTCTGTTGTTTGTGCAATGAGTGTTTCTTTGTCTGTCCTCAGGAGGTAAAATTCAGCCGTGTCGCCACAGAACTCAGAAAAATGGCTTTGGCCGAAGGTCTTGTGGCCGAAGGCTTTTTAGAAAAATTGGAAGCAGTCAATCCTTATTTAAAGGATTTATGCCGGCGCACTCTGTTTCGAAAGGTGCGGGAAGGGTTTTGCGGACCTCATACAATGCCGTGCTGGCAAAAGCATACCAAGTGAAAATGGAGAAATACTGAATGTCTTTTGAAAAGGTCGATTTGATTTTGGAGAAATACGAATGCCGCCATGATGCCTTAATCAGTATTATGCAGGACATTCAACGGCTGGAGAGGTACTTACCGCCCGAGACACTCAAGTATGTATCCCAACGCATGGAAGTCCCCCTAAGCCGGGTGTATTACATCGCAACCTTTTATAAATCCTTTAGTTTGGAACCCCGGGGGCGCCATATCATCCGGGTTTGCCTTGGAACAGCCTGTCACCTTAATGGTGCCGTGCAGAACCGGGAACAGATTGAGCGAACCCTTTGTATTCGCGATGGGGAAACAACCCAGGACATGATATTTTCCTTAGAGACAGTTAATTGTGTCGGCACCTGTGCACTGGCTCCTGTCACTGTTGTGGACGATACGTATTACGACGCAGTAACACCCGGTAAGGTTGAAAAGATTTTGTCCAAGTATGCAGAAGAATCAGAGGATATTGAGAGTGAAAAAGATTAAGAATCCTGAAAACTTAGAAGCTCTCCGTCAAACTATCTTGAGTAGACGGGATCCCAGCATCCAGGTCGCAAGAGTATGCTGCACCACAGGATGTCGTGCCGGGGGGGCTCTTAACATTATCGATTCTTTCGAACAGGAGCTTGCGGATCGCGATCTAAAAGACAAGATAGAGGTTAAAAAGACTGGATGTCGGGGTTTTTGTGAGAATGGTCCAATAATAGCCATTGAGTCAAAGGATGTCTTTTATAACAAAGTCAGGCCTAAAGATGTTCCTGACATTATTACTGAGACATTAGTGCATGGTAAGCCGGTGAAGCGGCTTCTTTATACCGATCTTGAAAGTAAGAAAAAAATCAGAAGCGAAAAGGATATACCCTTTTTTCGAAAACAGGTTCTAAATGTATTTTCAAAAATGGGCAAAATTGATCCTACTAAAATCGACGACTACATTGCTGAAGGAGGATATAGCGCCCTGGTGAAAGCACTTACCTCAATGACTCCCGAGGAGATTATCGAAACTATTGAGGCCTCCGGCCTGCGGGGCCGCGGCGGCGGGGGATTCCCGGCCGGCAGAAAATGGCGATCCTGCCGGGAGGCGCCGGGAATTGTCAAATATGTGATTGCCAATGGTGATGAAGGAGACCCGGGCGCCTTCATGGACCGCAGCCTGATGGAGGGAGATCCCCATAGTATTATAGAAGGGATGATTATCGGTGGTTATGCCATCGGAGCCAATCAGGGGTTTATTTACGTACGGGACGAATACCCCATTGCTGTCGAGCACTTAACGCTTGCCATTGATCAGGCGCGCTCATACGGCTTTTTGGGGAAAAATATTATGAGCACCGGTTTTGACCTTGACATAGAGATCAACCGAGGGGCAGGTGCCTTTGTGTGCGGTGAATCCACGGCCTTGATGAACTCTCTTGAAGGCAAGGTGGGTGAGCCCAGGGCAAAGTACATCCACACCGTTAAGAGCGGTTTGTGGGAGAGACCCAGCAATCTCAACAATGTGGAGACCTGGGCCAATGTGCCTCTCATCATCGACCAGGGTGCCGAGCGGTATGCGGAAACCGGAACCCGAACGAGCAAAGGCACCAAAATATTCTCCCTGGTGGGTAAGGTCCGAAATACCGGCCTGGTGGAGGTCCCCATGGGGATTACGCTGCGCGAAATCATTTATGACATTGGCGGTGGGATCAGAAAAGATAAGCAGTTTAAGGCCGTGCAGACCGGTGGACCCTCGGGTGGCTGCATCCCCCTGAGCAAACTGGATATGCGGATGGACTACGACAGTCTGTATGAAGTGGGGTCTATGATGGGTTCCGGCGGTTTAATCGTCATGGACGAAAATAGCTGCATGGTGGATGTGGCCAAGTATTTCATCGGTTTTTTAATGCATGAATCTTGCGGAAAGTGTGTTCCATGCCGCGAGGGACTAAGGCAGATGCATGAAATACTGTCGAATATATGTGAAGGTCGGGGGGAAGACAACGATATCGCGCTGCTGGAAGAACTGTCGCATTTTATGATCGAGGCTTCCTTGTGTGCCCTGGGCGGTTCGGCTCCGAATCCGGTGTTAAGTACGATTCGTTATTTTCGCGATGAATACCGGGCTCACATCTTTGACAAAAAGTGTCGGGCCGGTGTATGCCGCAATCTGTTCGAATATTATATTGACGAAGAGTTATGTAACGGTTGCACGGTGTGCCGTAAAAAATGCCCGGAGCTGGCCGTTTCCGGTGCAAAGAAAGCACTGCATGTCATAGATCCCGACAAGTGCATCGGGTGCGGCATATGCTACAGTTTATGTATGCAGGAAGCTGTGCGGGTGAGATGAAATTATGGTGACTTTGACGATAGACGGACAACATGTTCGGGTAGAGGAGGGGACGCCGATTCTCGAGGTGGCGAGGAAATTGGGCCTTCACATCCCCACCTTGTGTTACCACCCAGCCCTCAAACCGCACGGGGCCTGTCGGCTCTGCATGGTAGAAGTGAATAAGAATAAATGGTCAAAACTTGTGACATCGTGCAATTATCCTGCCGAGGAGGGCCTGGAGGTGTCAACCTCCAGCGATCGGGTCAAGAGAATCCGGAGGGTGCTGATGGAGCTCTTTTTGGCCAGGTGTCCCAATGTACCGGTGATTCAGCAACTGGCCGAAAGAAAGGGAATCAGGACCTCTCGTTTAAAGAAGATAGACGACCAGCGATGTATCCTATGCGGTCTGTGTGTTCGAACCTGCGAGGAGATGGTTGGTGTGAGCGCCATCAGTTTCACGAATCGTGGCACTGATCGTGAGGTGAATACTCCCTTTGGAATAGCATCAGATGTCTGTATAGGCTGCGGGGCCTGCACCTATATTTGCCCCACGACCTGTATCGAAATGATCTGCAATTCCGATGATGCCGGCGGGCAGTCGCTGCATATGGGGGAACTCGCCCTGGAAGCCTGCCCGTACAACCATGCCTGCGATACTTGTGAGATGGAACAGCATTTTGTTGAAGATATGAAAAGCGCTGTTCAGCAATTGCGGAAAACTAGTTAGTGCTCATCCACGAAACCAAAATAAACACGATGGACACTAGTTTCCATCCATAAGGCTATCTGATTTTCATCCAGAGCAGTCGGGCCGTGTTTGGACCGGGATTTTTCCACTGGGAAGGCATTTCTGAAATAAGATAAATAATATCACTGGCATGGGCGGTATAAACGGCTTTTTGAAATTTTATTTGCAGTTTTCCGGATAACATATAGCCCATTTCTTCACCCTTGTGGATGAAGAAATGGGACGGCAAGGTTTTATTAGGCGGAATTTCAATCAGATATGGTTCTGCTTTAAGCTCATAATCCACAGGTGTCAAAAGATTGGCCTGGATGCTGCCCTCCGGTAAGTCTGAAAATTTAACCTCGACCGCTTCTGCAAAGGGGAAAATAACCCGGCGAGCAATATCCACGGATTCCTGGAAAAAAGAACTTATATCAACCGCCAGGACTTCCGCCATTTTAAGGAGTGCAGGTAAAGAGGGGTATATAAGGTTGCTTTCCACCTGAGAAATAGTGCTGGGGGTCACCCCAACCAGTTTTGCCAGCTCGGTCTGGGACAGTCCCCGCTTGGTTCGAAAGTCTTTTAACCGCATTCCCAGATCAAATTGTCCCGTCTTACGATTTTCGGCATCAAAGGTGATTTTAAGGTCTTTACTCCAATAGTTGTAGGGCTTGTTAAGGGTGTCCAGATCCCGTTTTTCAGCCTTCAAAATGGTCAAGGACGTTTTGCCTCTTTTAACGGATAAATCGATGGCAACCTGGGCGATTTGATTAATCTGAGCCTTTAGACGAGTTGAATGGGCCCCCTTTTCTATTATCCAGTATGCAATCGTATTCAGTTCATATAACCGGGGACAGGCGTGAAAATAAAAGTTTATCAGTTGCTGTTCTCCACCCCACAGTTCCTGCATGCCGGTTAGACTTTCAAAAACAAAACGCACATCGCCTTCCAGTGTTCCGTGGATACCGTAAAGGGCGGTCTCAACCTGGTCGATTTGCCGGGGTTCATCCACCCTGATGACACGGCAGGGCCGCTCGTTTTCTTTTTTTTCATAAAACTTGAGGAAGACGTCTGAACCGGCCCCTTTACCATACGTAAAACAGTCCAGGATAATTAACTGCTTATTCTGAGCCAAGGGTCCCAGCTTGTCGAGAAGGTTTTTAGGGGAACGATCAAAGCTGACATAAATAAGGGGTTTCTCCTGGGCTTGAGAAATCTGAATAAAGTTTAAACAAAATACGGATGCCAAACTGCCGGCATCGTCGTGCCAGATCACATTATCCCCGATGTAAAGCCCGTCAAGAAGCCGGTCAAGCTGGCTAACTCCCGAAGCTATTCTAAGTTTTTTGGAAGTCATTGAAATCTCGCTTTCTTTAAGCAAGTAGATATAAATATCTTATACCAAGTTAAGCTATATTTAAAGTGATATTTACATTAATCAAATTTAAAAGAAGAAAGTCAGCCATAGGAAGGCGTTATCCGGAGGTTTGCTCAGGAAAGTGGTTGTGGGCATTTTGAAACCACCGAACTCAGAGTCTGTTTTACCGTAATAGATGTTAGCCCCACAGGTGAGCTGAATATTTGCTTGCATATCCCAGATGCCCCTGGGCTGAAGTATTCCCGAAGGATCCGCCAAGTTGTTAATGACGGACAGATGGAGATTAAAAAGAGGGTGTAATTCCACCTGGATTTTACCACTTAAATATTTTCGACCTAACGTAAAAAGCTCTCCCCGGGACAAGCGCTCTAAAACGTTAGGATCTTTGAATGCATCTGAATATTGATCGCTGCCCAGGCCATTGTAATAAAATTCCAAGAGTCCATATACATTTTTTCCCTGCCAGATCCAGCCGTAGTCCATGTTGGCAACCAGTGAGAGGAAACCGTTCCGGCTAGCGTCATCATGCAAAAAAGTATACGTCGTGTCCAGGCGCCAGGGGCCAAAAGCCCTTTTTTCCACCGCTTTGGTACGATATGCATGCAGATTAACTACATTTGCTATAATAGTTCAGCCACAAAGCCACGAAGACACTAAGGTGGCAAAGCTGTTGCTAATGAACCATTCCAGCCAGAGCCTCCAAAGCCATGGTGTATCCCTGCATACCGAATCCGGTAATTTGAGCGGTGGCAACGTCGGATATCATCGATTTGCGGCGAAACGGTTCCCTTTTGTAGATATTGGACAGATGGACTTCAATTACCGGAATATCCAGCAAAAGAAGTGCATCACGGATAGCAATGCTTGTATGTGTTAAAGCTGCGGGATTAATGATAAGTCCGTTTTGCTCTCCGACGGCTTCCTGGATCTTTTCAACAATGGCGCCTTCATGATTCGATTGAAAAGTTTCCAACAAAAGTCCCAGTTTTTTGCCCAGTTCGTCAAGAGAAGCATTGATGGCTTTAAGTGTTGTTGTTCCGTAAACCTCAGGTTCTCTTTGGCCCAGCATGTTCAGGTTGGGCCCGTGAACGACAAGGACCTTGGCCTGATCTTTATTTAGCGCCATAATCATTTACTCCTAATGGTATTTTATCCAGAAAAAACTGCCCCTCCTGGCCAGGTTAAAAACAAGGCTTTGCCGGAAAATAATCACCATGGAATATTAAATTGGAATTTACTTTTCTGTGTTTGAGACAGACTGCACTCCTATGAGGTGAAACCTAAGCCTGGCCCTCTGGGCCGGATTCTTTAATTGCCGATAAGCTCTCGGAATTTAGCGATGGTCTTTTTGTAGTCGGGGCTTCCGAAGATAGCTGATCCGGCCACAAAGACGTCAACACCGGCATCCGATATATGCTTTATTGTTTTTTCGTTTACTCCGCCGTCAATCTCAATCAGGGTGGATAGTCCACTATTTTCAATCATAATGTGAAGGTCTTTGATCTTATCCAGGCTGTTTGGAATAAAATCCTGACCGCCGAACCCCGGATTAACACTCATTATCATTACAATGTCAACATATTTAAGGACCCACTCTATTGCAGATAAAGGGGTTGCAGGATTCAACACGACACCGGCACGCAGACCGATTTCCTTTATCATCTGCACGGTTCTGTGCAGGTGCACACAGACTTCAGCCTGCACGGAAATCAGACTGGCGCCTGCATCTGCAAAATCCTTAATGTAGCGTTCGGGGTTTTCGATCATTAGATGGACGTCCAGGGGCAGTGCAGTAACACGCCGCGCAGCTTCAACTATTAGGGGGCCTATGGTAATATTGGGAACAAAATGGCCGTCCATCACATCTATATGTACCCAGTCAGCGCCGGCAGCTTCTACAGCTTCGATTTCATCTCCAAGTTTTGAAAAATCGGCCGACAGTATCGATGGTGCAATCAGTTTCATTATTATCTCCCCTGGCTATACAGTTAGGTAACGGCAATCAGTGACCAGTGATCAGCATCCAGTTTCCCCGATAAATCGGGATTTCCGCTACGCTCCAACAAGCATCAAGTATCCAGTATCAAGTATCCAGCATCCAGCATCCAGTATCCAGCATCCCGTATCCAGCAACTCGCAACCCGTGACTCTACCATGTGTCAAAAACTTCGGTCTTGATCAGCTTGTTATTTTCGTAAAGCATGACGCTTGCATTTACATTCTTTGGAACAAGCAACCAGACTTCTTCTCCCGGCTTTATTATATCATCGAAGATATCGTGTGATAGGCCGAAGCTGTTTAACCGAACCCGGATATGTCTTTTCAAAAATCCATTTTTAAGCCGGTACCTGAACAGGTTGACCCCATATGAGCCCGAAAAATGGGTGGGGCCTTTTTCACCTGATTTTTTGTTTATGACCAGAGCGATTATGTCTCCGGCAAGCACACGATGGCCGGCCGGAGGCTCCTGTCGAACAATGGTATTTTGCGGTTTGTCTTCATCAAAAATCGAGCTTATATCTTCCAGCATCAGGTCACTTCTTTCAATCAAAGGGATGGCGTTATCTAAAGAGAGTCCTAATAGATCAGGCATCATATAGGCTTGGGGCCGCATCCCCATGCTTACAAGAAGATTGATACATCCGCCGCGAGTGATCACGGTTCCCGAGGGTGGATCCTGGGCAATGATTCCATCCGTGTTGATGCTTTGGCTGTGAGTACTCGATATTTCTCCCTGGCACAAACCGTTTTCTTCCAGGTTGATCCGCGCTTGCTGCACTGAAAGCCCTCTAAGATTAGGAACCAAAATAGTTTTGGCTCCTTTTGACAGTATTATCCTGACATCGCGCCCTTTTTTTATCTCCGCGCCCGCTTCCGGTTCCTGAAAAATGATGTGGTTTTTGGGTACATCAGTGCTGTACTCGGATCCCTTAACTTTGGTATTTAAACCCAGGTCAGTTAAGAATTCAAGAACGTAAACCACATTTTTTCCAACAAGGTTCGGGACAACGACGGTATCTTCGCTTTTTATGATCAGCGTGAGAGCAAAGTAGGCACTTAGCCCAACCACCAGAACGAATGAAATAAATAAAGCAGCTATTTTTATTATGCGTCCGATCATTTTATTCGCTTTAAACATGCCGCAAAAAAGCCGTCCATGTTATTAATATGAGGAGACGTTTTAAGATATCCATTTTGATCGACAAGCGAACGGGTCTTAAACGTTAGGCTTGCAAGTTTGTTTTCTATAGCAAATTCTTTATGTTTATTCAAAAAGCCTTTTATCACCGCTTCATTTTCCTCGGGTTCCGTGCTGCAAACAGCATAAACCATAACACCGGAAGGTTTGACAAGGTTAGCCAGATTATCCAGAAAACGTACCTGTCTTGCATGGTAGTACGCCAGATTTTGTTTTTCAATTATCCATTTAGCATCAGGATTCCTGCGCAGGACGCCCAAGCCTGAACATGGTGCATCCAAAAGGATACGATCAAACATTCCGAAATGCTTCGGAGTTAAGGGGTTATTCAGGTCGTGAGCACGGGTAGTTGCACTGGAGATCCCAAGTCGATTCATCGCGTGCATCAGCTGTGAAAGTTTTTGCTCATCATTGTCCAGGGCGATAAGTTTGCCGTTATTTTTCATCATTTGGGCAATATGGCCGGTTTTTCCTCCGAGACCGGCACAGGCGTCTAATACTGTTTCTCCAGGTTGCGGGCTTAAAAAAATGGTGACTAGCTGGGCGGCTTCATCCTGAACCTGAAAAAATCCATCATGAAAGGATTCCATATCGGGTATAGCTGTTTTGGGATTACTGAAAGAGACACCATCCGGTGAAAAAAGAGTTGGCGCTATTTTTTCGGTATGGCCTTGCAGGGATTCCATTAAAAATGTTCTGTTGGTTTTAAGCGTGTTGGTCCTTACTGTGATAGGCGGAATGGTGTTGACGGCATCGCAGAGACGGCCGGTCTCTTCCAGGCCGAAGCGATCCAGCCATCTTTTTATCAGCCATTGCGGAAATGACTTTTCGGCAGCCAGGGAGGGCACAGGATCTTTTACAATATCAGGATAGGGGACATGATGATATTCCCTGGCGGCACTACGCAAAAGGCCGTTTACATACCGTACTATCCATAAAGGTGCGGCCGACTTGGCCATTTCTACCGATGTGTTTACTGCCGCCGAGACCGGTATGCGGTCTAAGCAGGTGATCTGGAAAAGCCCGAGGCGCAGGATGTTCAAAATCGTAGGATCAATGCGGTCCCGACGGGTCTTTGAAAAATGTCCGATTATCCAATCGAGTCGTCCTCTCCATCTAAGGACGCCGTATACGAGGGCGTAAATTAACTTCCGATCCTTGCTTGTTAGCCGGGTTGCTTTGCTGAGCACAGCATCCAATACACTATCCAGAGTTTGCTGTTTTTTGTCCAGAGTATTCAGAATTAATAGAGCAGTTTTTCTAGCAACATCCGTCATTTAAAGGTTGTCTATTAAAGTTTTAGTTGCATAGTTATGAAACTTGTT
Organism: Candidatus Desulfatibia sp.; assembly: GCF_036446775.1. Classification (NCBI taxonomy): domain Bacteria; kingdom Pseudomonadati; phylum Thermodesulfobacteriota; class Desulfobacteria; order Desulfobacterales; genus Candidatus Desulfatibia; species Candidatus Desulfatibia sp. The sequence continues at coordinate 4,224 of NZ_JAZFTO010000261.1, read as the reverse complement.
GTTTTTATGTCAAAACTTTTTTATTGCCACCAAGACACCAAGGCACGAAGAAAGAATAATAAACATATCCTTTGTGTCTTGGTGCCTTGGTGGCAAATATATATTTTAGTTCTCTCCGAGGCGTAGGCTCTACGAGCCGGAGGCCGGTTTATCCGGGTTAGGTTAAGACATCCCCGGGAGCTATATTGTAGCCCCGCAGAAAGTCTTTGGTCAAAAGACGCTGGCCTGATGCTCCCTGAATTTCCAGCACGGAAAGGGCTCCTCTTCCGGTGGAAACGCGCAGTTCATCGGGAAAGCTCTTGATTACGGTGCCCGGGAGCTCATCCACTTCCATTGGGATGGGGCTGGCCTTAAATATTTTAAGACGTTTATCCATGTGGAAGGTAAATGCGCCGGGCCAGGGGGTCATCCCGCGTATAAATGCATCAAGGGATTCGGCCGGTCTTTGCCAGTTAAGATGACCATCCTGCTTTTTGAGCAAAGGCGCATAGGTCGCCCGGGCATGATCCTGAGGGATAGGATTTAAGCCTTTAGCTTCAATAGTTTCGAGGGTTTGGATGAGAAGGTCTGCTCCCAGGCCGGCCAGACGGTCATGCAGGCTCCCGGCGGTGTCATCAGGAGCAATATCAGTTTTTGCCGACAAAAGAATGTCACCGGTATCCATGCCCTCATCCATTAACATGGTGGTAACACCAGTCTCTTTTTCGCCGTTAATAACAGCCCATTGAATCGGTGCCGAACCCCGGTATTTCGGCAGGAGCGAAGCATGCACATTTATTGGCGCCAGTTTTGGTACTTTGAGAATATTTTTAGAAAGTATATGGCCAAATGCCACGACAATGATCATATCCGGTTTTTGTCTTTTAAGAAGATTTTCAAACTCACCGGTTTTAATCGACACCGGTTGAACAACGTCATAACCTAACTGTGAAGCGGCGGTTTTAACCGGCGGGGGAGTGATTTTACGCCCCCTTCCTTTGGGCCGGTCGGGCCGGGTTATTACCAGAGCTACGTCATTGTTGTTTTTGTGCAGGGCTCTCAAGGCAGGTACGGCAAAGTCCGGGGTCCCCATAAAAATGATTTTAAAACCGCTCTTCATTTTTTCTTTAAACTCTTTTTAACACGCTTTTTATACAGCTGCTGTTTTAAGGAACTTATACGGTCAATAAACAGGGTTCCGTTTAAATGGTCGATCTCATGCTGCAGTACCACTGCCAGCATTCCTTCGGCTTCAATTCTCAGAGGTTTGCCTTCGCGGTCGAGACCTTCCACCAGAATCAGGGAGGCACGTTTTACATCGGCCCGGAAATCGGGGACACTGAGGCATCCTTCATCTTCTGAAATCATGGTTCCTTCACTGGAAACGATTCTTGGATTAATGAGCACCTGCAGTTCTCGTTTTTCATCTCTGGGAGCAACATCATAAACCAGCAGTCTTTTATCGTGACCGACTTGTATGGCTGCAAGTCCGACACCGGGGACCTGGTACATGGTAGCCGCCATGTTTTCAATTAAATGCTGGATATTACCATCGATATTTTCAATCTGCTTTGTGGGCTTACTTAGGAATATATCCGGATATGTCTTAATTTCGAGTATGGTCATAATTGTTTATATTCCCTATCTTCATACGAAACCTGCCAAATATTTACACTGGTTACCAGGGCTGAAATAAAACCGATAACGATAACGGTAAACACTTGAACTACGTGATTCACAAGGGTAAAGCCGAGGGCATCCTTTGCGGAAACGCCGAAAAGGGCCAAAGCAAAAACGCCGCCTGCCTCCCAGATTCCCCAGAAACCCGGCACCGACGGCAGGGCGATAAAGAAGCAGATAATTGTCATAACCGCTGCAATTTCCTGAAAGGTCAGCTCAATGCCCGGGCTACCTAAGGCGATGATGTAATAGGATAAAGCTGAAAGCCCCCATACAACAATCGAAAGCCCGGTACAAATGTATATCTTTGTCGGATATTTAACAAGTGTAAAACCGGTGGCGAAAGTTTCAACAAAGCCAACCAGCGGCAGACAGATTTTTTGCTGCAGTTTTAGTTTAAAAGAAGGCCCGCTGAAGAAAAAGGCCGACGGGACGGCCATGATAGCGTTGTTGATCACTTTGCGGGTTTTATCAAAACTGACCATGATGATGCCGGCCATAAGGACTACAAACAATTGCAACATGCTCCGGCCGATGATGATAAGGGTTTGCTGGTTTAAATGATAATTTCCGAAGGTGATATCCAGGCCGGGATCGATCTCAACGGTGGCGAACAAAACAGCGAAAAGAGCCATCAAGATACCGACGTCAAATACCCTTTCAGCCGCTACGGTTGCAAGCCCTGTTAGAAAGGGGACTTTTTCCTTTTTCAGCAGCACCGCCGGCCTGGCCACCTCACCGACCCTGCCCGGCAGGACGCAGTTTATCATAAAACCGATCATCATAGGATGAAACGCCTGCCAGAAACCTACTTTATGGGCTGATTCCAGGATGATCTGCCAGCGGTAAGCTCTCAAAACAAAAGCTATGAATATAACCACAACCGAAGGTACTATCCAAAAGTAGTTTATAGAGGCAAGGTAAATGATAAGTTCGGAAAATGGTACGTTTTTAAGAGCAAGATAAAGTGCCAGGGCAGATAGTATTATCCCCAGAATCAGGGAAATGATTGTTTTTTTTTTCATATGAGAACGTATCGCACAGAAAATAGTTCAAGACTAAAGGCCTAAGACAGGATTGCGCGTGCTTTTTGAGTATCTTTTTTAATTTGTTCTGCCAGTTCGGCAATACCTGGAAACTTTATTTCATCTCTAATACGCTCGACAAAGTTGACGCGGATTTTTTGCCCGTAAATGTTTTGGTCAAAGTCTAATATATGTACCTCAACGGTAAATTGAGTGTTACCGAAAGTGGGGCTGTATCCGATGTTGGCCACGCCTTGGTAAAGGTTGTTCAGGCACTCAACCGTGACGGCATAAACCCCTGTTTTGGGGCATAATTCATTATACAGGATTATGTTTGCCGTCGGAAATCCGAGAAGTTTTCCTCCTCGGTTGCGGCCGGTCGTGACCAGGCCTCTGATCTGATAATTGCGGCCCAGCATTTTTTGGGCTTCAATAACCTTACCGTCCATGACAAGCTCACGTGTTCGCGTGCTGCTGATCCTGTCCGGCTGGCTGTTTGAGGTCTGTATCCAGTCGGCTACAATCACTTCAAAACCAAGATTCTTGGCATAAGTATGTAGAAGGTCCAGATTTCCTTCACGATTTTGACCAAAGGTATAATCACTACCCACAATAATGGCTTGCATCCCGATACGCTTTACCAGGATATCTTCCACAAATTCTTTTGCCGGTATAGCCGCAAATTGCCAGGTAAAGGGGACACAGATAATCACAGCGACACCTGATTTTTCGATCAGTTCGATTTTTTGCTCATAAAGGGTAATCAGCGGCGGATGTCCGTTTGATTTGAGTACCCGTATGGGGTGGGGTTCAAAGGTCATGACAATGGACGTGCCGCCGAGGGCGTCGGCCTTTTCAATCACTTCATAAAACAGAGCCTGATGCCCTATGTGGACACCATCGAAATTTCCGATGGTAATCACTGCATTTTTGTATGGTTTTTCAATATCATCTAAGTTTTCAACGAGTATCATTGCATCCTTTTAAAGACCTCAATAACTGCTTGACAACAATAACAAAAAACCTTATATAAATGATCCTGTATTTTAAAGCAATCTTTTTTCAGCGATACTTCTCAGTGCCGAAGTGGCGGAATTGGCAGACGCGCTAGGTTCAGGGTCTAGTAGGGGTCTCCCTGTGGGAGTTCGAGTCTCCCCTTCGGCACCAAATTAAAATCTATTTAAAATCACATACTGTTTCTCTTTTTCCATTTCGGAACCTTCAGATGGTGTATTTTGCATAATAACCCTCCTTTTTTAAGCCCGGTGAGAAATTCGGATTATAATAAACTTGTTGATGATTTGAAAAAGAAATCAGGGTAAACGCTTGGGGTCAAGTCCATTTTAAAATATTTTCCCTTGTAATCATGTCTGATTTGGGTTATCAAAAATTTTGTTTAGTACCAAACAACGCCTCCGATTGGTATTTCCCAAAATTAGCAAAACGGGGGTTTGTTGACTAATGCTTAACTTGAAGAAATAGCAGAAAAGCAGCTGGAAATACTACATATTGCCTGGGTGGCGGAATTGGTAGACGCAAG
>NZ_JAZFTO010000260.1:0-7608 GCF_036446775.1 Candidatus Desulfatibia sp. | reverse complement strand
AAACCCAATGAAAAGATATACCGCCCCTTTGTTATCCTTTCAATATTCTGGGCCTTTGCAATCCACTTGGTGACGGCCTTTCTGTACCAGGGGCTTCCCGCCAGGGCTTTCTGGAATAACCCCTTAATGGGTCCCAGGTTTTTAGCATCAGCTTTTGCGGCCGGTCCGGCGTTGATAACCATAGTGCTGGTCATCATTCATTCCGCCACCACCTTTAAAATTGAGAAACAGACCTTTAACAAACTGCGGATTATCATTGTCGTTTCCGCAATCATTAATCTGATCATGCTTTTTTCCGAGATTTTCAAGGATTTCTATTTCCCCACCCATCACAGCCTGCCGGCGGTCTACCTTTATTTCGGTCTCAAAGGTCATAATTCCCTGGTGCCATGGATCTGGTCCGCTATCGGCATGAACATTTTGGGCACTCTGGTGCTGGCCTTTAACCCGGGCCGCAATAATCCTATGGTGCTGTTCCCGGCCTCTGTTCTGCTTTTTGTAGGTATCTGGATGGAAAAAGGCATCGGATTGATTATACCGGGGCTGGTTCCGTCACCCATGGGGGAGGTGATCGATTACGTGCCAAGCTGGGTGGAGATCAGTGTTACGCTCGGCATCCTGGCTGTGGGCATAGCGGTTGTCACCATGCTGATCAGACCGGCCTTGATCATTGAACAGAGGTTTGAAGCGCGGCAATGAATTTTACCCTTTCTTCAGTTTTTTCCTCCAACCGGTTAATAAACTCTTCAAATCCAGTACTCCGGGTACTGGCGTGTCTTGGGGATATTATTTATCAAAACAGCAATCACCAACATAACAAAAGCACCGCTACCGGCGGGAATAACCGCATACAGATAGCCAAGGCTATGGATTTTGGGGCTCCCGATAACCGCGATTAATGCGGTAGCTCCGCCGGGTGGATGAAGTGTCCGGGTAGCGTGCATGATTGCGATCGCCGTTGCAACGGCGACAGCGGCAGCCAACCACATCTGATTGTGTAGTAATTTGTAGGCCGTTACCCCGATGATCGCTGAAATGATATGGCCGCCGATCAGATTCCTCGGTTGGGCCAAGGGACTTCTGATGGCGCCATAAATCAAAACGGCGGAGGCGCCGAAGGAACCGATGATCATTACCAGATCTGTGCCTTCGAATACGTTAAAATTTATAAAAGCTACAGAACCGATGCCCAGAAAAGCACCGATCCAGGACCAGATGATTTCAGAAAAACCCACGGCTGGCGGGCTCTTCGTCGTCCCTTTCATTTTCCGGAAATATTCCATATCATTTTTAGAGTACTGTCGAATTCTCTGTGGCGCAGGACGATCGCACAATATCTGCTCGGGTTACAATGCCTAGCAGTTTGTTGTTCCGGTCGGTGACCGGTGTTCTGTTAATATTCTTCTCTGTGAACATGTTGGCTATTTCGAAAACAGGTGTATCTTCACGCACCGTAATCGCAGGAGATGTCATAATGTCTTCTGCTTTTTGCATGCGCATGGGTAGGGCGATGCAATCTTTATTTCTTAGACAGTGGCCCACAACTCCCATAAACGATCTCATTTCTTTGGCGCCCATGTGGAACAGAAAGTCTTTTTCGGAAATAACGCCGACAACATTTTGGTCATCTCCAATTACCGGAACCCCGGAGATAAGGTGGCGGTCCAGAATATCGGCCACCTCTTCCAAGGACGTGTCTTTTTTTACAAAAACGACCGCTCTGGTCATCACATCCTTGGCCGTGATAGAATATGTCAATCGTTCGACCGCATGTTTAAAGGCAATACGATAAATTTCTTTAAAGTCGCCGGGAGTAATATCCAAATATCCGCTGATGTCCTTCATCGCTTTTAAGATATCGTCATCCGAGATATCCATGGGGCCGTCGTCTAAATATCGATTATTCATTTTATTATCCTTAGAACCTCTCCTGCTTTAAATAAAACGCCGGACAGCATCAAACTATTGAATAAACGACAAGTTCCCTCCGTAATTTTTCACCGTCTTCGGTTCCGTCTTCAACCCGTTCTTCCTCGGATTCCGAGACCACAAAAGAAATTTCACCAAACTCCTTACTGACAGCTTCCAAGGCCTCGTCAGTTTCACAGTACATGATAACATGCTGAAAGGATATTCCCTTTTCAGCGGCAGCCTGCTGAAATATTCCGACATTTTCTTCTGATAGGGATTTAAACTTTTTGCACAACTCGTCGCGGGATGATGAAAACAGCTTAAACGTATCACAGGACAGCGGCGCTGTATTTAGGGCGATGATCCCATAAGACATCCGCTGCGACATTTCCAGCGCATAGTCAATGATCTCTCCGGAAAAGCTGCTTTCCCTGCCGACCACCAGAAGTTTTGCGGGCTGCTGTGCTTCGGGTTGCTCTTGAAACAATTGCTGAGCATGTTCCGGCTCCCCTGCTTCGGCAAACGTGATCGCCTCTTGCTGCTGGTTCATTTTACCGGTTAGCCTGCCGATCCTCTGCTTTATTTTTCCCAAAATGCTCGCCATCTTTTTGCTCCTTCTCTCATTAATTTAACGTCTCGTAAATTTTACTGCCGGAGAGCCTTTTGTTTGAGGTGCTCGAAGACGTCGGGTCCTTCAGCGTCGGCCTGCTCCTTTTGCGAGGCTATTTGGTGGATAAATTCGATAGCTTCCTTGTCAAAACTGCCGACCTGCCGGTCGATTAAATTCAAAGAGTTGTGGATCAGGCTGTAAATGACCATGGGACCGAAGACAATTTCCCCGCTCTCTTTGCGGCTCAAGACGCCGAAACCCTTATGATGACTTATTTTAAAGGCTTTGGGAGCCGGTTCGTACTCCAGAATCTCGGCAAAAAGTTCCAGCGATTCGATAACGCCTTCGGCATAGTCACGTTCCAGTGACGCGCAGCCGTCTTTGACAATTTCGTTTAGATCCGATTCGTCAAAGCTAAGATCCAGCGTCTCGATACATTCCTGCTGAATGGTTTTGACCGAATCTTCTTTTTTACTGATGACCACATCGCTGTCATTTAATATTTTGATAACATTTCGGATGCTGATCATCTCCTTGACCGTGGGGCTTTTGCGTAAAGCCACGTCTTCGACAAAGGTGTTATAAATGGCCAGATCATTGTCGAGCACCAGAATGTTGGTCTGTGCGGCAGCGGCATCCCGCAAATATAGATCAAGATCCCGCTCTTTTCTATAGGTATATGTACTCATTTCAAGCAGGCTGCGCATGCTATTCCTATCTGCCTTGCGGTCGCTGTCCGGCGGTCCGATGGTTGCGATTACCTGCTTTGCCAGGCGGTTGATTTTGATTTTCTCTAAAAGATTTTCTTTAAAGGACATGATGTTTCTTTTTTCTTCTTAATAACCACTTGATATTTACTGCTCGGAGGGGCTTGCCACCAAGGCACTAAGATTATATAATTATTCTATTTTCCTCCCAAATTTATTACTTCTTGGTGTCTTTGTGTCTTAGTGGCTGAATATTGATGGTAATATAATGCTAACATATCGGTTTGAGCAAGTAAACCACGTCCTTCCCAATCCCAATTGGAGACTTGACCAGGACACTATATTCTTATATATTCACCAAAATTTGCATAAATTGTTGTGCAAAAAATTTTATAAAAGGATAAATCATGAGCGAGACAGTAAAGCTAGAATTTGAAGGTAAAACTTATGAGTTCCCGGTTGTTACAGGTACCGAAGGTGAAAAGGCCATCGATATATCGCAACTGCGCCCCAAGACCGGGCTGATTACGCTCGATCCGGGCTATGCCAACACCGGCAGCTGTAAAAGTTCCATTACCTTTATGGATGGAGAAAAAGGCATTTTACGCTACCGCGGTATTCCGGTTGAACAACTGGCCGAGCATTCCAGTTTTATCGAGACCGCCTACCTTCTAATCAACGGCAGGCTGCCCACCGCAGAAGAACTCAAGCAGGTTTCGATTCTGTTCAATGATCATTCCCTGGTGCATGAGGACATGCAGATTTTTTATCAGAACTTTCCCAGGGGTGCGCACCCCATGGGTATCCTTTCATCCATGGCAAATGCTTTAAGAAGTTTCTATCCCGAACTACAGACAATTGAAGAAGAGATCAACATTACCGTTACCAGGCTGCTCTCCAAGATGCGCACTATGGCGGCCATGTCATACAAGATATCCAGAGGTCACAAGGTCGTTTATCCTCGGCCGGATTACAGGTACTCGGCCAATTTTCTGCACATGATGTTTGATACGCCGGTCAAACCTTATCAGATCAATGAAACGCTGGCGAAAGCATTAGACGTTTTTTGGCTTTTGCATGCCGATCATGAGCAGAACTGTTCGACTTCCACCGTAAGACTGGTGGGCAGCGGCAGGGTCAATCTTTACGCTGCTATTTCAGCCGGGATCGCCGCCCTGTGGGGACCGCTGCACGGTGGCGCCAACCAGGCCGTTATTGAAATGCTGGAGGATATTCAAAGAGACGGCGGTAATCATCAGCGGGCCATTGCAAGAGCCAAGGACAAAAAAGACCCCTTCCGGCTGATGGGGTTCGGCCACCGGGTTTACAAGACCTATGATCCCCGCGCTAAAATAATTAAAAAAATGTGTGACAAGATCCTGGAAGAGCTTAATATCAATGACCCGTTGCTCGATCTGGCCAAGGAACTGGAAGAAGTCGCCTTAACGGATGATTATTTTATTGAAAAAAATCTTTATCCCAACGTCGACTTTTACAGCGGTATTGTGCTGCGGGCCATTGGAATTCCCACTAACATGTTTACGGTCATGTTTGCCATCGGCAGGCTGCCCGGATGGATCGCGCAGTGGAAAGAGAGCATGGACGATCCTATGTGGAAGCTGGGACGGCCACGTCAGATCTATACCGGACCTTCTATTACGGATTATATTCCCATTCATGAACGCCATAGATGCCAGGCTTAGAAGCTTGCTGCAAGGGCTCAACCTGAGTTCAGCGGTCAAGCCGGTAAACTTAGATGATGAAAGAGAAGCTTTTTTGCATCCTCGTTTCCCGCGCAGGAGAAAATCTCCTGTGTTTCGGTATGAAAACTCCCCCTCAAAATACGCCGGTTTTGATGCGGTTTTACCTCTTGAGATCCTCGATGCCCCGGATGAAGTAGTTGAAATCTACCAGCAGAAGCAGCACGAGCTGGATCTTACGAAAGAGATGTTTGCTGCGGTCGGCAGCGACAAGTTTACCCGGCGTGCCATTGAAATTTTTGGTGCTCCAACCGCCGAGGATGCCGGGAAAGCCCGTGAGGTACTTGTAAGATTCGCCCATGTTACCCCTCCGGAACCAAGCAGCTCCGCCAAAGAATTTGCCAAAATGCTAAAGGCTCGTTTAGAAAAACTCGGTATTTCTATGAACATTGTGCTGCTATCTTCCATGGCGACAAGGATTTCGGTGGACGCCGCCTCGCGTGCAATCTGTCTGAACAAGAAGGCCTTGTTTGCACCGCAACAGATACAGCGCCTTTTAGTACATGAAGTCGACGCCCACGCTGTTCGCATCCACAACGGCTCTTGTCTGCCGTGGGGCATTTTCTGCATGGGCACGGCCGGATACAGGGAAGCCGAAGAGGGGCTGGCGGTCCATTTGGAAAACCGGTCCGGGCACCTCTATTCTTTCCAAAAGAAGATATACGCAGGGCGCTGCCTGGCGGTATACCTCTCGCTATCAGCCGGTTTTGCAGAAGTTTTTGAAGAGCTGCGGGACTATTTTGATGAAAAGACGGCGTATGCTATCGTGGAGCGGATAAAACGGGGGCTGTGCGACACTGCCCATGCAGGTGCGCTTACCAAGGAATTCCATTATTTTACCGGTCCCGACCGGGTTAGGTCGTATCTTCACAGCGGAGGCAATCTTTCAATGCTTATGGGTGGGAAAATAGCTTTCAAGCATGTACAAGTAATGGCAAAGCTGGTACAAGACGGTTTTGTAGATACCTCGAAATGGGTTTTCCCGTTGGAAATGGACGATGATAAAGAATCTGTACCAGTTGAAGGATGCCTTAAGTAAATATCAGGGGACCTGGGTCTGGGTGGGGCAGAGGGGCGTTGATGCCTATACAGTCCTTGACTTTGTTCCCGTAGAAGCGGTTTTCTGTTGCGACTTTGGTACGGAGTATGCCGGTCTCTGGGCCGCGGAGCGCCTGTTTTCCGTTGAAAAAAATCTAAAAAGACGGGAAAACTGGGGAAACCGAGACCTTGAAAGACTGTGGGAAGGGTCGATCCGCAAGCAGATCGAAACGTACATCAATGCTGCCAATGCTCCCATCTACACGGTCTGCTACCGTTCGCTTGCGGCTTTAGAAAAAGACAGGCGCTTTCGGGTTCTGGCGCCCTCCCTGGAGCTTAAGGACCTGTTTGACGACAAGTTGCGACAACTGCAACTGTTCTCCCGGCTGGGTGTAAAGACTCCCAAAACTTTGGTCTGCCGGCTGGATGAAACAACTTTTGCTAAAGCCGGCGCACACCTGGGCGGTCCCTTTGTGGTTCAGCCTCCGGTGGGCTCTTCCGGGGAAAATACTTACTTTGTAAACGATGAGGCCGCATTCGACGGGGTCAGGGATATACTTGACGCCAGACAGTGGGTAAAGTTGTCCAAATACATACCGGTGCCGTCCTTAAACGGGCATTGCATCGTGCTGCGTACAAGTTCCGGACTGCGGTCCATTGCTGTCTGCCCGTCGGTTCAAATTGTGGGCATCCGCGGATGCACCCGCCGGGCTGAAATTTACTGCGGAAATGATTTTTCAGCCGCCGGCAGGGTGCCCGCATATGTGATAGAGGAAATCTGTACTATTATGGAAAAGGTAGGTCTTTACATGGGCAGCAAAGGCTTTCTGGGAATTTTTGGCATGGATTTCCTCTTAAACGGCGACGAAGTCCTGGCGCTGGAGATCAACCCGCGGTTCCAGGGGTCAACCATGCTGCTGTCTTTACTACAGGCAGACAGGGGAGAATTACCTCTGGCAGCTCTGCACGTGATGCAGTTCATGGGCCTTGTGGAAGCATTCTCCCCGGAGTTCTTAGAGCAACTGCGCCGGATGTACCGGGCCCCGTATGCAGGCGCCCACTTGATCATCCACAGCTTAAAAGACAAGCCCTACTGTATGGAACACGATTTGAAAGCGGGCCTCTATACCCTTGCAGACCACGCCGTCGAATGGGTGCGGAGCGGAACAACCTACCGGGACGTGGAAAGCCCCGATGAATGGTGTGTCCTGGGCAATTTGCCCCTGCCGGCGACGGAAATCCGTCACGAAGCCCGTTTGGCCATGATACAAACAAATGCAAGTATTCTTGACGGCAATTTGCAACAATTAGGGTCTTATGCCGCGGCTTTTGTGAAGGCACTTCAGAGTTGCTGTTAGTTGGTCCCCCTTTTTATTTAGCCCTGAAAAACCTGGTCCTTTGGGCCTCCGGCTCGTAGAGCCTACGCCTCGGAGAGCCAGGTCAGAGATATTTGGCTCTGCCTTGGAGTTTTGTGTCTAAAATCACAAATTCCAAGCACCAAACATTAAATAAATCACAAATTCCAAGCACCAAATTTCAAATAAATCACAAATTCCAAGTCTCAAATTCCAAACAAGGGCTA
>NZ_JAZFTO010000259.1:0-2593 GCF_036446775.1 Candidatus Desulfatibia sp. | reverse complement strand
CAAAAAGACACAATTTCAAGCACAATCCACCAAATCCCCACAAAAAAAGAGGTTAGCAAAAGTGACTAACCCCCTCAAAATGAAACGATTTTACTGGTGCCGAGGGACAGAATTGAACTGCCGACACGGGGATTTTCAGTCCCCTGCTCTACCGACTGAGCTACCTCGGCTTACAAACCAAAATTAACTATTAGAAGCTCGTATTTTTGTCAAGATTTTTTTAAAATAGTGGCCGCGGCCTGCCACGCGAAATACGAAGTATTTTTCACGGGGCTCGCTGTTGTTGCTCAGCTGTTACCCGGTTTCATAGCACTCCCGGATTTCACCGAAATAAAGGGTGTGGTAATCCTTCTCGGGATACAGCTTTTCGTATTCTGCGATCAAATGCACCGGATCCATGGCGGCCTTGTAAGCGATCTTACACTCAAAGTGGATGCCGGGGGTGTCGATAATCGGGGAAGCCACCTGCCGGCCGTCGGCGGTTTTCAGGTTTAGCTCCTTGAACTTGTCCACATCCCGCCCTGATTTGGTGCCGCAGAACATTACCGCATCGTGCATATCCGTCAAGGGTACCGACACGGTAAAATCGGCTGCTTTTTCGATGATCCCGAAGGTATGCCGGGAGTCTCTGATCGCCACCATTAAAATCGGTTGGCGCCACACAAAACCTATAGTGGCCCAGCCAATGGTCATGGTGTTGAGGTCTTCACCGGCTTTTACGGTTAAAAAAGCACCCTTTTTGATCTGTTTCATCGCTTTTTCGGCCACCGCCATGTAATCAACGTTTCTCATAATCCCTCCTTCTGAGTCTCACGCAAAGACGCTAATTTATTTTTCAAGACCATTTACTACCAAGCGATCTGTAAAGAGTCCATCAAAATTTGACGAATGGCTTCGCGATGATCATTTTCTTAACTAACGAGTCAGGACTTTTGGAAAACTTAACTTTATGGTCGTATGGTCGGAGGGTTCGCCGATGAAAGCCTTTAAAATTTTTCGAATACTGATTTTGCCGGCACTGCTGATTATTTCTGCCTGTGCCTACCATCCAAGGATCCCGGCCGAAATACCAAACACCCTCTACTCGGCTGACGGCGGCGGTGATGAGATCCTTAATCGATATGCACCCCTTCTTGTGGCACATGGCTACTCCGCTGTCTACAACCGTATCGGCCGGCCCGCGGCCAGATACGACAACCAGGGAAACGAACAGATTTATATCGACAGCGAAAATCCGGTTATCTATTATTTAAAGCAAAATTTTTCCACTAAAAAAGGCTCTTATACCAATCTGATCTATCGGGTGCACTTTTCTAAAGTGCCTTTCAGCCTGATTCCCTTTCACCTGACGGCCGGCATCAACGTGGGTCTAATGGTGGTGATCACCTTGGATTCACGGGCAAAACCCGTTCTGGTTACCACGGTTCATACCTGCGGCTGCTACCTGGCCATTGTTTCTACCTCCTTTCTGCCGCGCGATGCTTTGCCGCTGAACCGGCCGGAGAAGCCGGTCAGGGTCTATGGCGAGAAACTGCCCTGGCAACTGGACTATTCCAGCAGGGATAATCCGGGATTGTTAATCCATTTAAGACCCGCTGTTCACCGGGTAATGGATCTTGAGATTGTGGCGGCCGCGGAACTGCAGGATCTCCGGCGCTTTACCATCATAAAAATGCCCCTGAAACCTGTCAGGGAGCTGGAGCAGATTCCTGTGGGCCAAGGTTTCACCAGCTTTTACTATCAAAAGGGGCTGCTCAAGGGCCATGTCAAGGGATCCGTCAAGTTTTGGGAATCAATCTTGCTGAGCCTGCCGAGCCTGGACTTTTTTATAGGGACAGATAAAGTTTACGGCGATCGGCAGGAGACCGGCAATCCCTTTTACACCAGCCTGAAGCCCTGGAACCGCAATGCTTCGGACATGGGCAATTTCGCCCGCTTTCTCGAATTTTGGGGCTGGCGCCTGTGATGGATATTTACTAACCATTCGAACATATTTATCCGCCCTTAAGTGGATACTTTATATCCAACCTCTTTTATCTTCTCTACTTAAAAATAATTGGCCTGAAAAAAATGGCGTCAAATACATTGTTTTTTCAAGGTCTTGTATTATTTTTTGATTTTAAGCCTGTTTCTGGCACACAGTTTGCTATTATAAAAATTGAGTAGCAAGCCGCGCGAGCTTATTAATAATTTTTTTAAAACGATTATCACTTCCAATGTAAAAGGAGAATAAAAATGTATAACAATTTTACCAGAAAAATAATTGCGGTTTTGGCAGTTGTCGCTTTTGTGGGATTCGGATCTTACGCCTTTGCCGACCGGGGCGGGGGATACGGTCATCGTGGCTATGGTCATCAAGGATACGGCATGGGCTCCGGCCATCAAGGATACGGCATGGGCTCCGGCATGATGGGCTACGGCATGGACTACGGCCGCCACGGAAAAGGCATGATGGGCTACGGCATGGACTACGGCCGCCACGGAAAAGGCATGGGATACGGCATGGACTACGGCCGCCACGGAAAAGGCATGGATTACGGCCAGCGAGGATACAGAGACGATTACCGCTCAGACAGGGGCTATGAGGGTGACT
>NZ_JAZFTO010000258.1:0-3438 GCF_036446775.1 Candidatus Desulfatibia sp. | reverse complement strand
CCTTTGCCGCCGTCGCCACCGTCCGGTCCACCGCGCGGAATAAACTTTTCACGCCTGAAACTTACACAGCCCTTGCCACCGCTGCCGGATTGAACGGTAATGATCGTTTCATCAATGAATTTCACTCTGCATAAACACTTACTTTTTTACGACGGCGCCCCATTCTTTCAAAAGCTATGATACCATTGATCTTGGCAAACAAAGTGTAATCCTTGCCCATGCCCACATTGTTTCCCGGATGGATTCTGGTTCCCAGCTGGCGCACTATAATATTGCCGGCCTGCACCATTTGTCCGCCAAACCGCTTGACCCCGCGTCGCTGCGCGTTACTGTCCCGGCCGTTTCTCGTACTGCCGGCGGCCTTTTTATGTGCCATTGTGCTAACTCCTTGTGCTCAGAACAATTTACGTTTGAGACCATTGAAAAACGTCCCCTTTTGTCCAATCTCGGCGTTAGGCTCAAATTTTAATCCTCGAAATACTCAATGTATGTCTGTGGTTAAAATTTTCGCCTGCCTTGACCTTGAACAAAACTGAACATTTTTCAAAGGTCTCGTTTTATGTTTCGATACTGTCGATTTTGATTGCCGTATACTGCTGACGATGCCCCTGCTTTCGGCGATATCTTTTGCGTTTTTTATATTTGAAAACAATAATCTTTCTGGCCTTGCCCTGTTCGACAATATGACCTTTGACAATAACATTATCGAGAATCGGTTGTCCGATATTGACCGCATCACCGTCCGAACACATCAGGACGCTGTCAAAAGCAACCGGGCTGCCGACTTCCCCTGGAATTTTCTCTACCATTAATATTTCACCCTGACGAACCTTATATTGTTTCCCGCCGGATGCAACAATAGCATACATATATATAAGCCCCCTCAAAAATCCAATCTAATACTGATTTTTTACAAAACGTGATAATTTCGGTTTTTATGAATTCATCAGTCAAGAAACTAATAATATTTATTCGTTTCGTAATATTTGTCAAGAATATTTTAAATAAAATCGCAAAACGATTTTATAGCTTGACTCTTATTAAAAATTGACATATGAACAATCGTTCATATAATTGGAGGTAACTTATGGATGTCTGTCAGGAAAAAATATTGCATCATGAAAGCGTGCAAAAGGCCGTTAGCAACATTCCCGACATGGACGCGCTCCATGACATTACCAGCATTTTCAAGGCCTTGAGCGATCCAAACCGGCTTAAGATTGTGATTGCCCTGGCAAAATGTGAATTGTGCGTCTGTGATCTGGCAGCCGTTTGCAGATCATCCGACTCGGCCGTATCCCATCAGCTCAGGATACTCAGGAATCTGAAAATCGTCCGTTATCGCCGAGAAGGAAAAGTCGTCTATTACCGTCTTGACGATCACCATGTGAGCACTTTAATCAATCAGACCCTGGAACATGTTAAGGAATAAAAATGAATATAATTATAGAAATCCTGGCCGCTGCATGGCAGGTCTTTCTTGAATCGTCCGTCTATATGCTTTTTGGGTTTTTTGTCGCCGGTATTCTCCATGTTTTTTTCAAGCCCGAGAAAGTCAGTCGCTATTTAGGAAAGGGCCGTGTGCGTCCCGTGCTTCTCTCCGCCCTGGCGGGGATTCCGATTCCGCTGTGCTCCTGCGCCGTTGTCCCGGCGGCGGCCGGGCTGAAGCGCCAAGGCGCCAACAACGGCGCGACCATGTCGTTTTTGATCTCAACGCCTGAAACCGGCATGGATTCCATTCCGATTACCTATGCGCTTATGGATCCTATTATTACTGTGATGCGTCCGGTGGCGGCCTTTATTACCGCTATCGTCGCCGGCACTATTGAAAATTTTCTCGGCGAATCCAGGGAAAAACCAAAAAACACCTTACATAGTTCCTGCTCTGTCTCCGGCAACCACGGCTGTAACGGACCATCCCTAAACCCTTTAAACCCTGTCAAAATTTCCTTGACCGCCAAAATTGTCATTGGTTTGAAGTATGCCTTTGTCGATCTTCTGGGCGACATCGGCAAGTGGTTTATTTTAGGTATTCTACTGGCAGGACTGATCTCCTATTTAATCCCGGACACCCTGTTTGAATCATACCTGACCAACAATTTTATTGCCATGCTTGTGATGCTGGTGGCCGGCCTGCCCATGTATGTCTGCGCGACGTCTTCAACACCGATTGCCGCCGCCCTGGTACTTAAAGGCCTAAACCCGGGGGCCGCCCTGGTATTTTTGCTGGTCGGACCGGCGACGAACATCGCTTCTTTGAGTATGGTTTCAGGTCTTTTGGGCAAAAGATCACTCTTGATCTACCTGGGATCGATCGTTGCATGCTCCCTTGCTCTCGGCATTGTGACCGACATGCTATATTTCGGCATCGGAATCACCGCCAAAGCATCCGCAGGACAAGCCGCTGAAATATTCCCTCATTATGTAGAATTGACTGGTGCGGTCATCCTTGCCATTTTGCTTGCGTTTGCGATCTGGAAAAACTATAAAGAACCTGGAGCTTGCAGCACGTGTTAACCTGACCCGAATAAAATCGTGTTACGATTTTATGAAACGCGGCTACGCCGCTCTGTTTGGCGAAAGGCTAAAATTCCTATTTGAATTCATCCCGCGCTACAAGCAGCGGGGAATTCAAATTTAAAATTAAATGTAATACATTGGTCATAGCAAAAAAAGATATGGATATGAAAATCGAGGCTATCGCTGTCAGCAAGAAAAAAGGGACTCGCAAGAGCTGCTTTGAGGAAGCACTCCTCGTCAAAGATCACGGCCTCCAGGGCGACGCCCATGCCGGTGACTGGCACCGCCAGGTCAGCCTGCTGGCGTCCGAAAGTATCGATAAGATGCGCAACAAGGGCCTGGATGTGACCTTTGGTGATTTTGCCGAGAATATCGCAACATCGGGAATCGACTGGGTAACGGTCCCGGTGGGCACCAGGGTCAAGTTAGGTGACACCTGCCTGATTGAAATTACTCAGATCGGCAAGGAATGTGTCAAAAAATGCGCTATCTATTACCAGGCCGGCGACTGTATTATGCCCAAAGAAGGGGTTTTTGCCAGGGTGCTTGAAGGCGGCACTATCCGCAGCGGCGACACAATCGAAATATTACCATCCGATACCAGTGAACAGTGAGCAGGAATCAGTAACCTGCAACCAAAGCCAGTTGTAGCGAAGCGGAAATCCCGCTGAAAACGGGGCAACCGGCATCATGCATCTTGTATCCTGAATCATGTATCTTGTATCTTATTTATAGGAGTATCTCTTGGACGCATCTTTAAAAAAAACGGTCATCCTTTGGGACAAATCATCCAACCGCTCATTGGAACATGAACTACTTGGCGAAGAACCGCTCTCGATCATAATTGAGGGCAAACCGTATTCGGTTGTGATGCGCACCCCGGGAGATGAACTGGCCCTTGCCGCCGGCTTCTGCCTG
>NZ_JAZFTO010000257.1:0-3379 GCF_036446775.1 Candidatus Desulfatibia sp. | reverse complement strand
ACAACCAGCGACAACTTAAAAGGGAGGGAACCAAATGATACGAGAAATCAAACAGACAATAAGCGCCGGAAGCGGCTGCAATGATAAAGCACACCAACTTTTTCCCTCTTTGGCGACCTTTTTCATACTGACATTTTTTAGCGTTTTGTTTTGCGTGATGACTTGGCTTTGTCCGTCATCGGCTGCAGCGGGTCCCTTATCCTACAAAGGGCAGCACATTGCTGTTTCAATGCGGGCTTTAGCTCAAAGATCTTCCGGATCTTTGTCAGCGCGGAATTCGTTGTACGGGGTTTCCAAAATAGAAGGGTTTGTCGTGGACGGCGATAACCAGGATATTATTATTATAGGGCAGCGGTCAAGCAGGCATCCCCAATACCATCTTGATGATTTGGCCGTCAATATGCGCTCCATATGGGATAAGACCGAAGCCCTTTATTGCTCCCTGGATCCACGCCCGCAAGATGTTCGTAATGTCATGCAAATTTTATCGGAAAATGCAAACGTAGCATCCCCTGAGGACAGGCGTCGGGTGATCCAACAGGTAAAGGAGATTTGGGGATCACAAACCGTAAGGATTGGCGGTATCCCTAGAGAGTCCCGGCATGCTCACATTATGCTTGATGCCGACTACCACATGAAAAAGGTATCGCTGGGTCTCATCAAACTTGCAGGCATATCTTCATATTTGGAAAGAAAGGCCTCGCAAGGGGAGGAATACATCCGTGCTGGTAAAGATATGTCCGGCTCAGAGATTACCATCAACCGCTTTTGGTTCCACATGAAGGAAGGGTATCCGACCTTCAGAGAGGCCGGGGACATTGTCTGGCTTGAGGAAAGCCCGGTGGTATTGTTAACCGCCAAGCAAAATGCAACCCAAACCGGAGAACTGTTTGACGCCCAGGAGGATGACCCCCAGGCTGTTGCCTTTGCGGAAAATTTTTCAAACAGATTCGAACAGGCCGCGGCCCAGGTGCCGTCCTATGCTAGCCTGAAAAATCTTTACAGGCTAAGAGCCTTGCTCCAGGTCATGTATAACACGAGGGCGGACTCAAATTCCGGGCTTGACCTGGGCTTTTATCTGAACACGTATCGATATCAAATGGAACGTTCAATGCCCGATTCTTTTCCCGGCCTGGTCAATCACAAGGAAACATACGTTGATGTTAGCAAAGGCTTTAAAAAATGGTCCTTTCCCATGATGTACGGTGGTGTGAATATGGAAATGGACATTACCGAGGAACAATTCAGGGCAGATGCCAAATTAAACAAGATGCGTAAAGCGGTGATAAGCGCCAGGCCCGCTTTGGGCTCGTTGTCCTGGGTGTTTAGATTCAGATAATTTGAGATAGAGGGCAGATTTCAAACTATATTCTACAAACATGAGGATATAATTACAAAGTTGTCATGTCAAAAGAAAAATTATTTGGAAATACTGTATATAGAAAGATTCTCCTGATGGCAAGAGCAGGGCCAAAGAAAAGTTAAATTGTATGACCCGCAAATCACTAAACTGCAAATAGAAACTTATATTTTGAGGGGCGTCCCGGAAGTCCCTTACAAAAAATGATATTAAAAAAAAGGAAATTATTCAATGAGCTACGAATTTAACGCTGAAGAGATATTTATGATGGCCGCGCAGATTGAAAGAAACGGTGCCAAGTTTTACAGGGAAGCAGCCGAAAATGTTAGCGGTCCTGAAAACAAAGAACTTTTGCTGGGTCTTGCCGGCATGGAAGATGAACACGAAAAAACCTTTCAAATCATGCGGTCTCAATTAACGGAAAAAGAAAAAGAAGCGACCGTTTTCGACCCTGCCGGTGAAGCCGTTCAATACTTAAAAGCGCTGGCCGATACCCGCGTCTTTTTTGAAAAAGAGATTGAGCTTTCATCCATGAAAGAGATTCTCAAGGCCGCCATTGCAGCCGAAAAAGATTCCATTGCTTTTTATTTAGGCATGAAAGATGTGGTTTCGGAGAATCGCGGCAAGCAAAAAATTGAAGCCATTATCAAAGAAGAGATGCATCATATCAGGATTTTGAGCAAGGAGTTAGTGGCGTTCAAATAGTTTTATTTTCCATGTTTCGCCAGATCTTTAAGGCCCGCAAGATCAATGAGACTGATATCACGGCCGGATACTTGAATTAGATTCTGAGCGCTCATCTTGGCGAAAATACGTGACAGGGTTTCCGGAATGGTACCCAGCAGGCTTGCAAGCTGCCCTTTTGAAATATGCAGTTTCACAGAATCTTCACGTCCCTGTTCTTCTGTCAGATAAATCAGATAGGCGGCCAAACGGCTCGGCACCTCTTTTAAGGAAAGATTTTCTATCTGAACCGTAAACCGCCGGAGTCTGGTCGAAAGAACCGCAAGCATATTCAAAGCCAGGGAGGGGTTATCAGATATAAGATCAACAAATGCTTTTCTCGGGAAAAACAGAAGGCGGCTTTTGGCAAGAGATTCGGCATTGGCCGGAAATGGTTTTCCGGTAAAGACCGGAACTTCTCCAAACGGCTCCCCCGCACCGAATATATGCAGAATTTGCTCTTTGCCTTCGGGTGAGACTTTATAAATCTTGATTCTGCCGTCTACAATTACGTAAAATCCGTTGCCGTCATCGCCTTCAATAAAAACTGTTTCACCTTTGCTAAAAAGTTTTTCTATCGCAATTTGCTCAACTTCTCTGAGCTGGTTGTCAGGAAGTCCGCTGAAAAGGGGTGTTTCAGACAATATATCAATCTTTTTTTTCATAATTTTCCCTCAGCTATCAAAATTGATGATCTCGTAAAAAGTTACGAATTCAACTTAAAATCTTTATTTACTGAGAAGATTTGGGTAATCCGGCCAATTTGAGGCTGACATCCCAAAGACGTATAGCTGCTTCTTTGTCATAAGAAGCATTTGACGAGCGAACCGGTTTTTCACTAAAAAAATACTTCCCGCTAACATCTTCGACTTCAGGAGATGTTGCTAAATAAATACTTGTCTTGGCACCTTCGGCCGGGCCGACTAAATCCCTTGCCAGCAAATGGGCTGTCACATACTTAAGCCAGCTTATCCAGCCGTTGTTCCTGCAAAAATTGGTCATTACGCCGCCGGGGTGCAGTGCGTTCACGGTGATCCCTGTCCCGGTTAGACGCCTGGCTAGCTCATAGGTAAAGAGGATGTTTGCAAGTTTGGATTTGGCGTAGGCGTCTTTGCCAACGAATCCCTTCCGGCTTTGCAAATCATCGAAGTTCATTCCCGCGCAACCCGCGTGAGCACTCGACGAAACGTTGATGATACGGGCTTTTCCACTTGCCTTAAGTGGCTCCAGCAGCAGATTCGTCAGCAGGAAATATGAAAGATGGTTGAGGGCAAAGCTCATTTCATAACCATCTAC
>NZ_JAZFTO010000256.1:0-35379 GCF_036446775.1 Candidatus Desulfatibia sp. | reverse complement strand
CGTTTATCCGCGCAGGCTTAATAAGCCCTTCTTTTTCATACTCGCGAAGCATGCGAGGGGTAGAACTTGAGAGTTCGGACGTTATCGTAATCGGATAAATCGGTTTGGCGCCGTCTATTACAAAATGCATGAACCAATTTTATCACGGGAGTAGGGTACTTGCCGTATTCATCCTTTTTAACTTTGTCAAGATCGACCAGTATGGCCTTGATAAACGATGATTCTATTTGGCCAGTTCGTTCCTTATGTATTGAACAAGATCGTTAATCTGTTCTTTAGATAAGATATCTTTCCAGTATGGCATGTAGTTGTCAGATACTCTGAGATCTATCGATTTCGGTCCTGAAATGCTGTAGTAAAGCTGGCTGTCCGTCTTTACGGAAACTATTTTCCGGTCCCCCAGGGTTGTGGCGGGAGAGGGCATGTACCTGACCAACACCCCATCGCCTCTGCCTTCGGGCCCGTGGCATGATGCGCAATATTTCCTGTAAATTTCCGCGGCCGACGCATGGGCAATCTCAAAGTCCCCTACAATTTTGCCACCGCTTAAAAAGCGAATGTAGGCGACAAGGTTCCACATGTCGGAAACCTCAAGCCTAAATCCCATCGGCTTCATGTGCAAGGATTTGTTATAGGCTGAGCCGCCCTTGCTGATAATGTTGTAAATGTCCTCGTCGGATTTTTTTGAAAAGTAGGCCTGATCGGTGAGGTCCCTTGGGTTTTCCTTGGTGCTTAGGGAATACGGCCCGTTTCCATTGCCGTTCGACCCGTGGCATACCCAGCAGTAGGAAAGGTATGTTCCCAGTCCTTTGGAAAAGTCCCCTTTGGGTTCAATCGACGCACTTTCTTTTGTTGAAAGCAACAGGATAATCACGGCAAGTACCGCAACAAACGAATATGCAAATGCTCTTTGTTTCATGCTTCTTCCCAGGTTAGACTATTAGGTCCAACTCGTCTTCCATAAGAGACGAATATAGCCCTACAATTTCTTCTCTCATTTCGCAAAATTCGTTGTCGGTCCTTTTAATTTTCTCGTGTCTAGGCCTCGGAAGGTTGTTTACCAGAATCTTTTTAATCCTGCCGGGGTTTATATCCATTACACAGATGCGGTCGGAAAGAAAGATTGCCTCGTCGACATCGTGCGTGACGAAAAAAATCGTCTTTTTGGTCTGATGCCATGTCTTAAGGATTTCAATTTGCATCTCTTCCTTTGTGAGGGCGTCAAGAGAATCGAAGGGTTCGTCCATGAATAGAATCCTTGGATTGTTCGCCAGCGCCCTGGCGATGGCAACGCGTTGGCGCATACCGACGGAAATTTCGTGGGCACTGAGCGTACCGGTTCCCTCCATGTTGACGTTGACCAGCTGTTCTCCCGCTATCCTGTGGCGTTCGGACCTGGAGGTTCCGTTTATCTCAAGCCCCAGTTCCACATTTTCACGGACGTTTCTCCAGGGTAAAAGAGCGTATTCCTGAAAAACCATTCCCTTATGGGGGCCGGGGCCATGTTCTTCCACGCCATCTAATATAATCGAACCGGAGGTCTGCTCCATAAGCCCGGAAGCGATCTGGAGAGTTACCGATTTCCCGCATCCGGTCGGCCCGAGTATGCACATTAATTCGCCTTCGGCAACCTTCAGGTTTATGTCCTCGAGCGCGAGGAACTCCGAGCCTTCCTTCATGAAAACTTTATAGATGTTTCTTATTTCAAGTATTGCGTCTTCAACATCCCCATCCTTTGTGTAGCGGGGCGGTGAAAAGTTGGAAAGGCTCATTATGAGGCTCCTTTTTGTACAGTACCGGCTTTTAGCGTGATGAATACTTCTTCCCTGAGCGCCACAAACTGTCTTAAGAATCTGGGTTCCTGGGCGACTTTCCCGTGACGGGGCCTTGGGAGGGTGTTGTTAATGATTTTCATTACTGCGCCCTTGCTGTTTAGGACGATTATACGGTCGCCCAGCTTTACGGCCTCGTCCAGTTCCGAGGTTACGAAAACGATAGTTGCGCTTTCCTTTTTCCATATTTCAATGATTTCAGCCTGCATGACCATCTTGGTCTTGGCGTCAAGCGCGCCAAAAGCGCCGTCCATAAGGAGTATTTTCGGGTTCGTAACAAGGACCATCGCCAGAGTCATCCGGCGTTTCATGCCGCCCGACAGCTCATAGGGGTACCTGTCTTTGGCGTAGGTAAGCGCGACAAGGCTGAGGTACTTCAAGGCTTTTTCCTTGCGCTCTTTCGGGCTGATGTTCAGGATTTCCATGCCCAGACAGACGTTTTGAAAAACGGTTCTCCATGGCAGCATGGAGTATTCCTGAAAAATAATTCCGCGTTCCCTGTTCGGCTTTGTTATGGGTTTGCCGCGAAGGGAGAGTGCGCCCATTGAGGGCAGTTCAAGACCCGCCATCATTTTCAGTATGGTGGATTTTCCGCATCCGGTCGGCCCAGTAATGCAAAGGAACTCGTTTTCGTAAACGTCGAAATCAAGCCCACAGCATACCGGCACCTGTACACCGTTTTTTTCATAAACCTTCCAAAGGTTCTTGCAACGTAGCAGGACCTTCTTGTTTTTTGCTTTGTTATTGCCGCTCATGACTTTCTATATCTTCCACGCGTATCTGCGGATAAACATACGCATAATCGAATCAAGAATATAACCGATTGCTCCGATCGTGACAATGGTGGCCATAAGCTGGTCGTACCTGAAGCGGTCTCGCGTATCGAGGATGTAATAGCCCAGCCCGTCCGGTACGCCGAGCATTTCCGCAGGCACCAGTATTATCCAGCTTATTCCCACGGAAAGCCTTAACCCGGTGAGCATGTCCGGTATGGCGGCTGGGATGATTATTTTCCTGAGGATTGCCCAATCCCCTGCCCCCATTGTTCGGGCCATGTTTATCCATAACTGGCTGACCCTCCCGGTACCGTGCGCGGTGTTAAGTATCAGTGGCCATATGGCAACAAGCCAAAGGAGGAAAACAACGGAATTGTCGCCTACGCCGAAAATAATAATTGATACGGGCATCCATGCAAGAGGCGATATCATCCTGAGGAACTGGAAGGTAACATAGGTCATCTGTTCCAATTTCGTGAAATAACCTATCAGCACTCCAACGGGAAGCGCAAAGACGACTGACAGGGAAAGCCCGTAAAACACCCTCCTTAAGCTGGGCCAAGTGTGACGACTAAGGTCGCCGCTTGTTACCATTTCTATGAACGCCAGCAGAGCGGCCCATGGTGAAAATGAAGGGCTGAAATCCGGGCCCAGCACTTGCACAAACATTAAAATCTGCCAAGTGGATAATATGGCTACAAGGCCGATGAAGTAGTACTTCTTTTCGGTGAAAAACTGGATGAATTTCTGCAGTTTCGTGATCTCTATCTGTTGGCGGAATCTTGCCATCACCGCTTCGGTGGCGGCTGTACTTGTACCGTTGCTGGTCTGGTTGCCCGCTCCGACCTCTTTTTTCTCCGTTGCGGGGCTTACGTTTCCCTCTATATCCATATGCTCCCCTTCCTTAGCGTTTCACTACACTGATAGCACTTCAGTGCGTTCCTTTGTTTTTGTTATGTCGATACCCCTAATCAATACGTGCCCGTTTTTCCGCAAGGACTTGCCAATAAGCTCGTAATTGACAATGTCATTTACGATAAATTCCGTGCTGTGCCTTTCAAGAAAGGAAAGGTCTCCATCTATCGTTGTTTTACGCATCAGGTCCACCAGAGTTCTCGTGTAACTTTTGAACGGAAACGGCTCGAACGATACGCGTTTATCTGTCCATTCGGTATGCCTGATTGCGTTTGTGCCTTTCGGGCCGTAAGTTTCAAGGTCGTATTTCGTCATGGCCCTCATAAGAATTTCGCGGGGAAGGTCGATATATTTCTCGCCGTCACTGCTTAGTATTAACGCGGCCTCTTCGATATTCCCTGTAAGCCACAGCTCGGCTTCCACCAGTACGTCTACGACCCCCTGCGCCCATTCCGGATAAAGCGCGATATCCTGTTCGTGCATAACGGCCTGGCAACAGGCATGGTTTTTCCATATATCCCCTGAAAAACGGAGTATGCGCCCCCCGTAAAGGATTTCGCCGGCGGCGTTATACGGCTCGGCGACTATGTATCCGTCTATCAGACCGTTTTTAAGGGCAAAAACCATATCCGACGGAGCCATTTCCAAAAGCTCCACTTCGTTCGGCAATACTTCCCTTTCAGGCCTGCTGACGACTGCGGTAAGGTCGTACTGGCGCAGGGCGAATTGGAGAATGATATTGTGCACGGAATACCAGAAGGGGATGGCGATTTTTTTCCCGGCAAGGTCGTTTATTTCGTAAATACGGTCTTCTTTCCTAACCGTAAGCGCGGAATTGTTGATGTGATCCCATGCGACGACCTTTATCGGAATGTTTTTCGCGTAGCGCAGATACAATGGGATCGGGCTTAGCAGGTGCGAAAGGTTGAAGGCTCCAGTGGCGAAAGCCATTGCAAGTTCGCTCCAACCCGGTATCATTACCGGATCAGCGGTAGTTATGCCGGCCTTGCGGAACATTCCCTTGGAATGCGCTATTAAGAGGGGCGCGGCATCCGTAATGGGGATGTACCCGATTTTAAGAACAGGGTTTTTTAACTTGTTCGCATAGGCTATTGGCTGAAATCCCATGCCCATAGCGGCGCCTGCTCCGGCAAGCCCGGCAATGAATTTCCTTCTGCTTATCACTTGGTCTTTTTTATTTCGCACGACAGGCGGCCTCTTTTTATATGTGAACGTATTTTCATAACATCGGATAGAGAATCCGCCATAATGTGATCGGGTCGGTTTTGGGAAATCGATTCCGCGAATTCGTCTGCCGATTCATTTGGAGAATTGAGAGAAAGTTTCTCCTTTATATCCTCGTGTTTCATGCCCATTCCCTTTAGAGCCTTGCCGACAGAATCGTGATCGTGCTTCGTCAAATAAATGATCGATTTGCCTTTTTTCAGATATTCGGCCAGTACCTCTATTTCGAATGGCGTTTCTTTCTTCCCGCTCATAGGACAATCACCTTATTAAACTTTTTTGCCATATCAATTATGTCAGAGTGCGATATCCTGGGGCTATCGTTTTTTATGCTGCGCGTTTTCGCATCCGCATCGCAAACGAAAAAATCGTTAGCCCCTGCCGGCGGCGCCAGTACCGCGTCCTGCATAAGTACAACGCCATCTCTGTCCCGCAATTCCCACGGCCCTTCAAATCTGAATGAAGGCTTGGTGACGAGGTAGAGTATTTTCACATCGTCACCACGTGTTTCGCTTTACTTATCGCGTCGATAGCCTCTTTGGCGCCCACAACTTTTACCCCTTCAATGGCGGGCGCAACGGAACGATTATCGCACGATTCCCTGTCGGCCAATACTTTCTGTCCGTAAGAGATGAATTTTTCAACCTGGTCCAGAGAAGTGGCCATTGTGGTGCCCTTTTCGGGCTTTAAGCCTCCAAGGGCCCATACGGCGTCTCCGGTAAAGAGGATGCCGATTTCGTCCATATAGGTCATAAGGCCAATCGCAATCCTGATACTCTCCGCTACCCGCACAGAATTCATCGGCGATTCGGATACAACAACAAGCGCGTCTATAACAATACCCTCCCGCTAAAAACTGAAAAACCTGTCGCATTCGGCCATGATGCCGGACAGCTCCGGTATCCCGCCTTGTACGTAAGGAGTGCCCTCTGGCGGCACGGACTTTCTCTCCTCCGCGTTATGGAAGCAGTAAGTAACTTTAACTCCGCTTCCGGCAAGGCTTTCCATTCTGGCGTCGGAAAGGGTATACCCGCCGTCCACCATAACGAAAAGTTCTGTATCGATACCCTTTTTAGCCGCCGCCGAAGCAAGCGCCAAAACACTTTCGCACTCCGCCGAAAGCGGCCCATGTGTAAGTAGAAATCCGTACTTCATTCCATATGCTCCAATACGAATTCGACAATATCCATATACTTCATAGACGAATTTATTGCCTTGGCGGTGCTCTGGAACGTCCGTTTGCACTGCTGACATGCCGTCAGCGTAATTTCCGCGCCGGTTTCATCGAACGCGCGAACCGCGGCAGACGACATGTACGTGGAAAGGTCTGGATCGTAAACTTCCACCACTCCGCCGCCGCCGCAGCAGTAAGCGATTTCTTTGGTCTGATCCGGTTCCGCCAATTGCGCGCCCGTGTAACTTATGATTTTCCTGGGGGCCTCGTATTCTTTTGAGTTTCTCCCAAGATCGCACGGGTCGTGATAACAAACCTTTGTGTCCGTTTTATTAAGCTTTATTTTTCCGTCGCGCGCCAGATCGCGAATGTAATGAGTGGAATGGTAAAGTTCTACATCAAGGCCGTATTGCTCGATGTATTCCTCTTTCCACGTCAGGTAGCACGATGGGCATGTGAATACCATTTCTTTTGCGCCTGTTGCCTTTACGGCATCAACGTTTGCCTTCCTGAGTCTGTCCGTCAACTCCTTGTCGCCGCCTAAGCCGCCGACCAGAAGAGGGTAAGTGCAGCACATTTCCTTTTCGCCCAATATCGTAAAGTCCACCCCGGCTTTATGAAGCACCTGCGCAAAGCTTTCCGGAATGGAACTGATCGCCGGCGAAAACGAGGACATGCAGCCGACAAAATAAACAACGTCCGCCTTTTCATTCTGAAAAAGGTGATCGGGCGCGTCTTCCACGAAATCCACCCAGGACGCGCGTTCGTTGTTCGGATAGTTGGCAACGTTGCCGGTGTCGTTTATTCCGTCGCGCATGAGTGAAAGTTTTTGAGGGAAATGGCCCCTGTCAACCAGTTCGGTGCGCAGGTTCAGCCAGAGGTCGCGAAGTTTTATGTCTGTCTGGCACACCGCCTCACATCTTCCGCAAAGGGTGCAGTTGAAAGCGGATGTGGAAAGTTCTTCCATTATCGACGACTTGCCTTCAAGGTTGCCTTCCAGGAGCTCCTTCAATGCGAACATTCTTCCTTTGGGCGTATTGCTTTCCCACAAGGTATAGCCGATCGTTTCGCACGTGGTGGTACAAAACGAGCACTGCGCGCAGATGTATAAGTCCTCCCTATACTTGCCGACCAATTCCATTTTCAAACCGCGCCCCTCCTGAAAAGCCCCAAGCCAAACATCGTAAGGTTGAAAAGAGCCGGAGGAACGGAAAAGCCGAATCTTGTTCTGTGCTCTATTCCTTTTCCGGGATTTATTACGTTGAATGGGTCGTATTTCTTTTTAAGTGTCTTAAGGCGTCTCAGGCCTTCAACGCCATGTACCAACCTTGCGTTGAAGGCGCCAAGATGTCCCACTCCGTACGGTTTGCCGCCATGGCGCGGGGCTATATCGTTAAACCGCTTTGAATAACTTAACGAGGCCAGAAAACCGAAACCCTTCCTTTCATCCGAAAGAACCTGCGGCATGACAAGGACGTCGGGCTTGCCCACAACGACCCCGTGAATCCCACATTTTGCTGAACCACCGGGAAGTTCGCTGGAAACGTCATTAAGCGCGGAAGACAAGCGGTTGGCCGGCACCGTGAATTCGCCGGCAATCACGCTAGGGCCACCGCGCTTAATCCTCATGGGATAACAGCGTTCTTCCCATTCTTTTGCCGCATCGCTTTCAGAAAGAACCTTTCCTCCAAGATTTGACGCTGCGACTTCAAATTGTCCCGCATCGCCGGAAACCTCGTTTTTGCTTCCTTCAAAAACTGCAAGCAGCAAAAAGCCGCCCTCAATTTCAGGGGTATGCAGGTTTATGGAAAGCTTGCATTTAATCAGGCCGGCATCCTCGAACTGGGCGTAATATGCCGTTTTTAAAGCGAAAAGCCTTTCCGCTAACTCCTGCAGGCTTTCTTCGTTTTTAGCGGTTACCAGAACCTGTTTTGCGGCTTCAGGTTTTTTTCTTATTTTAATCTTCGCCTTTATTATAAAACCCGTAATGCCGTCCGTTCCTATGAAGTCCGCAATATCTTCGTTGTCAAAGAGCGTCAGTTTTTTGCCCGTCCCGGTAACAGCCTCTATGGCCGCTATGTTTTTGCCGACGGGTCCGTACATCAAAGAACCGACACCGTAACCCCCTGAACCCAGTCCGCTTCCGGCAGACGCCATCCATCCGCCTACCGTGGCGGAAGGCATGCTGGTGGGGTAAACGCAAAGGGTATAGCCTCGTTTTCCGAGGTACTCCTCCACCTGTTGCCATGTCGTCCCGGCGCCCGCTTCTACCCAGAGCTTTTCCGGGGACAAGTTGTAAATCTCGTTCATCTCCGTCATGTCAACGATAATGCCGCCCACAACGGGCACAGAGCCCCAAAGGTATGAAGTGCCTCGTCCTTTTGGAATAAGACAGGTTTTCATTCTCATCGCGGCCTTTACGAGTTTTTCAAGTTCCTCCGCGGATATTGGTTTCACGACGGCCGACGGCATGTTGTTGTAATTCCTTTTCACGCTTGCGGGTACGGGAGCAAGGTCGTGCGAGTGCATTAGCCTTTCCAACCAGCTTAGGTTTACCCTTTCAGTCGCGATAACATCCTTTAAAGCATCCATAAAGTATCAGTCACACTTAAGGAGGTCTTTCTTGTTATAATCGTCCAACTCGGCCTGCATCCATTCCTTTATTTTCTCTTCTCCGTGGGGCAGATCGGCAACGTCTTCGTCGAAATTATCCGGGTTTATGCAGATAACCCAGTTTTCGTAAGGCGATGCGTTTATCAGTTTCGGCGAGTCGATGACGGCTTGGTTTACTTCAAGTATCTCACCGCCGACCGGAGCCCTCATCGGCCCTATGTACTTGCCGCTTTCGAGCGAACCGAAAGTTTTATTCTTTTTGAACTTGCGGCCCGCAGGCATGATCTTGATGTACTGTACTTCTCCGGCGGCATACTGCCCGAAGTAGTCAACGCCGAAATAGACTTTGTCGCCGTCCCTGCGCGCCCATATATGGTCGTCTTTGTGATAGTAAAGGTCGTCGGGCAGTTCCCATTTGCATTCGTCCTTTGAACCAAATTCGATATTCGCCATTGCTACTTTTTCCCCCCTAACGTTTAACGTAGAAAACCCACAGGTTTTCCCCCTTTTGCTCGATTTCGAATTCAACGTTCCCCTTTTTGAAAAACTGGGGCAGCGTAACCTCCGCTGCCGGCTTGTAATCGCACTCTAACCGCAGTATCTGTCCCGCCTCCATCGCTTTTAGCGTGAGTTTCGCTTCAAGCGCTGGCATGGGGCAGGTAAGGCCCTTTACGTCCAGGGTCTTGTCCGGATTATCAGTTATCAAAGACATTGAAAGTTCTCCTAAGCAAAATTGATAACCTTGTTGGACATTAAGAGGTCGACCAGCTCGTCGTAGTCTATCAGTTTGACCTTGTCACCCAGCCGCTTGGCGATAGCGCGCCTTTCCACGTCTTCCTTTACGGCGAAGACCTCCGGCACATCGGGAAGTTCGGCCGCGGTGGTGAAAACCCCGTCCTGTATAAGCACGACCTTGGCTTCCGGGTCCATTTTTGCGTATTCGAATCCTATTTTCCTGTGATGTATATCGATAAGGTAAAGCATGTTTCCACCCCCTAAAAATCGACCGTGAAGTCTTGTTCTTTCATCAGTTCGAACACTTCCGCACGTGAAACTATGTTAAATTCCTCGGAAATATCGCTTTCGTCGATGCCAAGTTCCTGTAGCGATTCCCTCTCCACGTTAAGGCCGAAGCCGAGCTTTTCCAGCGTGTGGATGTATTTCAGGGAGTCTGTCCTATTGACCCCTTTAAGGGCGTAATAGACGCCTTCGCCCATGAACAGGAGGTAAACCTCGTGTTCGTCCCAGCCGGATGCGATTCCCAGTGACGCGCGCAACCCCTCAACATAATGAATAGTGCCGAAAGGGCGGTTTAAAAACTGAACCATTATCTTGTTTGATGCCATTTTCCTTCCTCCAGCCTAAAAGGTGACAACTGAAGTGGCGTCTCCCAGGAACTCTGAATAGTCCGGGAGGCCTGCCGATTTGATGTTATCAACGTACTCCTTGCCGTCCTGCAGGCCCCTTGCGTTTGTGCAGATGCCGCAGGTGACGATTGTCGCGCCTTTTTCGGTCAGGCGCTTGAAGCTGTCCACCGGCTGTTCGGTAAAATCGGGGAAATTCTGATGTTTAATCGGGTTGTAAACGCCGTCCAGGAAGAGGAAGAGTCTTACCTCGTGTCCCTTGTCCAAGGCCGACTCGGCTATTTTCGTAACGGTTTCCCACCGCTCCGTCTGCCATGGTCCGTCCGTTAGCATGATTCCCAAAATGCCCATATTATTTTCTCCCTAAACCTATAAACTGTTTTTCCTTGCTAAAAAGTCCGTAATCCCTGCCTGGCTCAGGCGGCTTTTCATTTCCTGCCTTGTACGGGCGTATGCGCCGCATGGCGCTTTTCCGAATCTTCTTTCCGGCTCAATACCCGTCATTGTTTGTCATGCAAAGCATGCGTTTATTTTGGGAAACGATCTATACATTTCGATAGAAGGAGCCGATTCGCCTCCGGCGTTTTCCGCAGTTACCACGTAATAGAAAGTCATCCCGCCCATCAGGTCCGAATGTGTATATGGGGAGGAAACTCCGGCTAACTTCCTATCGGAAACGTTCACATTACCCTTTGTATTCCAGTAGATATTATAAGCAGTCGCTCCCTTTACGGGGCTCCATGAGATTGTAGCCTGTGCGTTGCCTGCTATAATCGCAACTTTAATCGGGCTTTCCGGAGCCGCAATAGCCGGTTTTCCCGCTTCGACGGGTTTTGCTACTTCAACCGGTTTTGCCGCTTCGATGGGTTTGGCCACTTCAACCGGTTTTCTTTTTTCAAAAGGCATGGGTGCAACGCTGACTTTCTTCGCCACGTTTAGCTTTCTTAGCACCACCTTTTTTTCGGTTACCGGTCGTTCATTCTCGACGTCTTTTTTGTCGTACTTGCCGAGCGCCTGCGCCACGCGGCACTTTTTCGCGTCCTCTTCCATTATGCAAAAAGGGTCTTCGTCGTGCTCGTTTCCAAAAAATGCACATCCGATGCAAACTTCCTCGGGAACGATAGTCACTCTCTTATAAGCCTGCTGTTCCACATCAAATAACATCCGACACCTCCTCCTAAATTACAAACAGCTTGAAAATGGTTTTCCTTCGTATCCCATTAACGTCCATAATGCGCCTTCTAGGCAAAACACGCCCCTGTTGCAGCGGTCTGTTCGTCGGCTTTGCCAGTTTCGCTTATTCCAACCGTATCCTGTATGTCCTGTTCAATTTCTTTTTGGTCACCCATTACGTAATCCCATACCGGCCAGCCGAGGGCCTCGCGCTTATTATTTAGCATAATCAGGATGTCTTCGGCCGTTTTGTATGGGTCGGGGTTCCAGTTAAGCGCCGCTCCGAGCATGTCGCGTATTTTGTTGGATACAAAGTCCGTGTACCTGTCCGAAGCCAGAGAGTTGTCCTGAACGCACGAATAGGTTTCGATTCCCTGCGTAACGAAGGCGAAACGCGCGCCCACCGTTTTTTCAGCGGCGGGATCGGCCGCGACCATTGCGAAAGGCATTCCCTGGTTGGCGATGCCGGCGGCCATGGCGGTAAAGGCCATTATCTGCCCCGCGCGGGTGCTGTCGGTACACGCTCCTACGTGCAGGACGGGCGGAATTTTTTTAGCTTCCACAACCTCGCGAAGCCTGTCACCGGCCAGTTTCGAAGCGTCCGGGTGCGCAAGGCCGGCGAAAAGAAGCCCCATGCCCGAACATCCGTGGCAGGTTACAAGGACGTCGTTTTTTATTAGCTGTTTGGCAATGATTATCTGGTTGCGCTCGAATATCGCACCGCGTATGTTTCCGCACGAGCCGAAGTTCACTAAGCCCCTTATTTTTCCCTCGCGAATGAGTTCCGCCAGACCATATATAAGGTTGTAGCGGATTGAGCCGTTGAAAATTTTCATTACTTCTTCCACGCCGAAGCCCACTTCCATTTTTGCCTTTATGTTGGGGACGTGCATTTTTTTTACGTCGCGGTTTTTGTAGTTATCTATGGATATGTCGAGTATCTTTTCGGCAATGTCATAGACGTTGGGTAGGTTGCTGAAGTAGTAATCTACTTCTACCCGTATGGCGCCTTCTTTCCTGCTGGAAGAAGAAGTGGTTATCAGCTTTGTGTGGAACCGTTTTGCCACACCTGATATGCCGGGAAGAACGTCCTGTTGGTCTATGATGACAGCTTCGAAAGCGCCGGTGGCCACCGCAAGCTCGGCGGACGAAGCCATGGCGACCATCGGTATGTTCAGGTCTCGCTGCGCGAACTCGCCTCCAGTACAGCACATGCCGTAAAGCATGAGGTCGTCGGCTCCGGCGGCTTTAACCTTTTCTTTTATGCGATCGGTTTTCACTAGATCGCAAACCGCAAATGCCACCAGTGGGCTGTGGCCGTTAAGTGCGATGTTTATGCAGTTGTCGGTACGGATGGAGCCGAGGTTCATGTTCACCGTTGCTCGTTTTGGTATCCCGTAAATTATATCGGTTGCTAGTGAAGTCGAGATAACGGTACTCCACGCATACACAAGTACTGTTCTGATAAAAGCTTCCATGTGGCTGTCGAAATCGGAATCTGTTCCGTGGCTGGTGATGTTGTTACTTTCGAAGCATTCGTGGTAGGCGCTAATCGGGATAATTCCAAGCTCTTCCCATTTTTTCGTGCGCTCGTACGGGGCAAGGGCGAGCAGTGTATCGTGTTTTTTTGGTTCGGCCCTTTGCAGGTCGTCTATGAACCTGTCGGCTATTTCAACGCAGATTTCCTTTACAGTTTTTCCCCGCGCTTTTATTCCCAGCAACTTGCCAATGACAATAGCCTTGGCGCCGCCCTTGATGGGAATGGGAACCTTGCCAAGCCCAATCTGCTTCAGCATTATGAAAATTTCGCGGGCGTGGGCTCCGTGAGCCGAAAGGCCGGCAGCCATACGCCTTACAACATTGCCCGCTACTATAAGATCAACATTCTTGCCGCATACGGAGCCTTTTGTCTTGTCGTCAACGCGGCACGGGCCGTAAGAACAAAAAGCGCAGCATGCGCCGGTTAGGCCGTAACCGCATTGGGGATGCTGTTCCATGAAGCGGTCGAACGTGTTCTGGATTCCTTTTTCATCCATCACACCGATCATCTCCGCCACGCCCCTGTTTGCCGTGTGCTGTTGCTGTTCGGCCTTGGTATAGTTGAGCTTGTGAACCAGTTTTACACGGTCCTTGAAAGGCATGCCGGGTGTATACTCCGGGGCGTTTCTTGAATTTGTAAGTTCGTCTTCTACCTGATACCTATGACTATCAGCGGCGCTTTCATCCTTGTCCGACATAGGCTCCTCTTATTATTTGTCTAATTAAGTCTTCCACCTGCTGAAACAAAACTCCAAGGCGATATACTAAAATGTTGCGCCATTAACTTGAAGCCACAAATTTTCGTGTAACCTCTATAAGAAATGCAAGTCTCATACCGATAGACTTTTCATTATAATGCTTATTATTCTAATGTGTTAAATAAAGCAGATTTCAAATGCCGCTACTTAAGTATTGAAAAACCAATAATGTCTTGCATTTTGCAAAGATGGTTATCCGAAACTTTTACGTGCTTAGGGGGAAATTAACCCAACGCTATGTATTCTAATGATTAAAATGACAAGTTTCCAGCCTATAATTTTATAATATCGGCGATACGCACTGGAATATATTTTGCTCTACCTATAATACTTATGTTGATTTGGGCAGTTTTCATTTAATGAATTGGGAAGAATTATGAAACCGAAGAGTTTTAGCGCGAAAGTATACGATGCCGCAATTATAGGCGGTGGGCCTGCCGGTTCGAGTGCGGCGTGTGTATTGGCGGATGCCGGGTTTTCCACGGTTGTTATCGATAAACGTAAAAGGATCGGCTATCCGGTACAATGCGCCGAGTTTATCCACCGAGCCGGCTATGACGGTCCGCGTGAATTTATATCGCAACCGATATTAGAAATGGTTACCCACCTTCCTGACGGTTCTGTGCACAGATCCAAATCGCCGGGATATACCATCCACCGCGACCTTTACGATGCTTTTCTTGCCGAAAAAGCCAAAAACAGGGGAGTTGAGTTCCTTTTGCGGTGCGAGGGAAGAATCGCAGCCGGGTCGCTAACAATAAACTACGGCGCCTCAAAAACATTGAACGCCAAAACGATTATTAATGCTTCGGGTCCTCGCGCCGCTGATGGCGCGATTAAAGCAATATCCCGGCAGGTGACTTTGCCGCTGGACAGGCCATTAAAAGATATTCATGTGTGGATGGGAAAAGAGTTTACCGGCGGCTACGCATGGTTATTTCCAAAAGGCGAACTCGCCAATGTGGGTGTGGCAGTATCGCCGACCAACGGCAGGCCTGACTTGAAGGAAATTCTAGACAATTTCGTCGGAACCATACAAGGCGAATTCCAGCTTGGTGCCCGCCCATTGCGCGTTACAGGCGGCAAAATACCTTTATCGGGGGTAACTTCCCTTTTAGAAGGCAAAGTACTAACGGTAGGCGACGCCGCCGGTATCACTCATCCCGTTTCGGGCGAAGGTATCTACAGGGCGGTTATTTCCGGCAGGATGGCGGCCGGGGCAGTTGTTGCTTTTTTACAGTCGGGGGATATTGGTGATCTGAAAAAATATCCGTCCGCTCTTCTGGGTATTTATGAAAAATCTTTTCAACGCGACAAAAGGAAAAGGCAAATGTGGCGGGAATCATTCGACAGGGGAGGACCCACGTCTGATGAGTATCGCGCCCTTTGGATCGGGTTTCCGGAATATTATGCACCGGCGCATTATGAGGCGGAAACCGTATGAAAAAATCGAGCCCGGAATATTTGCAGCTAAGCCTCGCGGCGGCAATGACGCTGGGCCTGAAAAAGGGAAAATTTTTTCGTAACGCAAGACTTTATTGCCTGAACCTTCTGCTTACATACCCTGAAGGATGCAGGGCGTCGTGCACATACTGCGGACTGGCAAGGCCCGAATCCGCGGCCGCAACCGAAGACGGGCATGAAAAAAAGGCAAGCAGCTTTATCCGCGTCGAATGGCCTATTTTTCCGACGGATCGGATAATAGAAATGGCCGGTGATAATAAAACACTGGAAAGGGCGTGCATCAGTACGCTTACGCACCCCAATAATAAAATGGACACGCTGGCCATTTTGAAGAAGCTGAAAGAAAAAACGAAACTTCCGGTTTCCATACTGTCTAACCCCACAACAACATCGATTGAGGATATAAAAAAACTCAAGGATTCCGGCGCCGACCGCTTTACCGTGGCGATAGACCTTGCTACGGCGGAACTTTTCGAGGCGCACCGGGGGAAAGAAACAAAAGGCCCCCACAAATGGGATA
Organism: Candidatus Desulfatibia sp.; assembly: GCF_036446775.1. NCBI lineage: Bacteria > Pseudomonadati > Thermodesulfobacteriota > Desulfobacteria > Desulfobacterales > Candidatus Desulfatibia > Candidatus Desulfatibia sp. The sequence continues at coordinate 20,006 of NZ_JAZFTO010000256.1, read as the reverse complement.
GGTACTGGGAATCGCTGGAAGAAGCCCAAAAGGTTTTTGGGCGGGGAAATATCGGCTCACACCTGATTGTCGGGATGGGAGAAACGGAAAAAGAAATGGCCGCCGCAATACAACGGGTCTTTGATCTGGGCGGAACCACACACCTTTTCAGTTTTTACCCAGAGCCAGGGTCCAGGATGGAAAAAGCAAAATCGTGCGATCCGGCCCAGTACAGAAGGGTACAGCTGGCGCGCTACATGATCGACAAGGGGATAACCTCTTACGGCACGATGGAATTTGACCAAGCGGGGCGAATTGTCTCGTATGGCGCCGAGCATGAGAAAAGTGAATTCGTTATCGAATCCGGCAAGCCGTTCCAGACTTCCGGTTGTCCGGGAAAGGACTGCGGGGAAACGGCGTGCAACAGGCCGTTCGGCGACGGCCCCCCATCGGATATAAGAAGCTATCCTTTCGAGCTCGAAAAAGAGGACATAGCGCGGGTGCGCCGCCAGATGGATGACCAGATGGATGAAATATTCCTTCCCGAAAAACTTACTAGTATCGAGCAGCTCAACGGCGTTAAACTTGACCGCGTAGTATGGGAAAAGGCTCTAGCCGCCAGGCCGAACGGCAACCATAAGATCGTCCTCAACCTTCCTTCTTTTAAACAATATTCAACTTCCGAACTCAGCAACGCGTGTTCAAATAAATCTTTTCCCGCCGTTTCCATTACCGGCGGGGAGTGCATGCTGAGGTGCGAACATTGCCGGGGGAAGCTGCTTGAACCTATGATACCCGCCACAACACCGACCGATCTTTTGGAGACGGCGGCTAGCCTGGCATCGCAAAATGCGGAAGGTATTCTTATAAGCGGCGGGTCCGACAGGGGAAACCGGATCCCTTTCAAAGACTTCCTGTGGGCGATTGAAAAAATAAAGAATACCTACGATTTACGCATAGCCGTTCATACTGGGCTTATAGACAGTCGGGACGCGCGCGGGCTTTCTGATGCGGGGGTCGATACAGCGATGATCGACGTAATTGGTTCCGACGAAACTATTTCACACATATACCACCTTGACAAAAGTGTGGAGGATTTCGAGGCGTCGCTTGAAAACCTTTGCTCCACTTCAATGAAGGTCGCCCCGCATATCGTGCTGGGCCTGCATTACGGAAAGATGCTGGGTGAGTGGAAGGCCCTGGAGATTGTCGCCAGGCATTCCGCCGAAACCCTAATCGTTGTGGTTGCCATGCCGTACTATGCGAAAGACCCGTCCAAGTTTCCCGCGCCGCCTGCCGAGGAAGTCGGAAAATTCCTTGCGGAGTGCCGCAGAAAGCTGCCCGAAAAGGAAATTGCCCTGGGATGCGCAAGGCCGGGAGGCGAGTACAGGCAACGCACCGACCTTTACGCCCTTGCGGCAGGAGTGGACGGGATAGCCTTTCCAGCCGACGGCACTTTGGAAGCAGCCGGTAAACTTGGATTGAAGGCAGAGGTAAGCTACGCGTGCTGCTCGATGTCGAAATTCGGAGTACCTTTGGGATAAATGAAAAAAGATGAATGAAAAATTGCGTGTTATAGATACCGGTCTACTTTCGGCGGCAGAAAACATTGCGTGGGACAGGGCGTTGATGGAAGCGCGGCAAAACGAACTCATTCCGGACACTATCCGTTTTCTCAGGTTTACACCCTCTGCCCTTGTCGGTTATCACCAGTCGGTTAAGGACGAGATAAGGGTCGATTACTGCAAGGTAAACGGAATTGAAATCAACAGGCGCGTAACCGGAGGCGGTGCGATCTATTTCGATGAGGGACAGCTCGGCTGGGAACTGATATTCAAGCGGTCGTCCTTGCCGCACCTGAAAACGATGTGGAATGTTTCCAAATCGATATGCGAATCGGCCGCATCCGCGTTGAGGGGATTGGGCGTTAACGCGCATTTCCGTCCCAGAAACGACATCGAGGTTTACGGCAAAAAAATAAGCGGTACCGGCGGAGCGTTCGAAAAAGACGTTGTCCTTTTCCAGGGAACGCTGCTGGTTGATTTCAATATTGAGCATCTTATAAGGGCTCTCAGGATTCCGGTGGAAAAACTCGCAGACAAGGAACTCCTTTCCGCAAAAGAAAGGGTGGCATCACTTTCGGATCTTCTTGGCGTGCCGCCGCCGATGGAGACGATCAAAAGTATGTTGGCCAATGAATTCTCCTCGCTTTTTGGAAAACCGCTTGGCGTTGAGCAACCAACCGAAAACGAAAAAAAACTTTATAGAGGTTATCTTAAGGAAACAGCCGGCAGGGAATGGATAGAGCCCGCCGGGTTTGCGCAATCCGGCAACGTTAAGCAGATACACGCCTTTTCGAAATCAAAAGGCGGACTGTTGCATTTAACCGGCAGATTCGACGTTCCGAAAGGCAGGTTGAAGCAAATACTTGTTACCGGTGATGTTTTCGTTACGCCAAAAAGGCTTTTATACGACATGGAAAACGCTTTAAAGGATACCAAGGTCGAAAGGGTTATTTCGGAATTAACCGATTTTCTTGATGGCTACGAGTTTGAGGGAGTTGAATTGTCCGAACAGGATTTCATAAGTGCTGTGGGAAAGCTGATAGAGAAATATGAAAACATGAAACATGGGCTTGAAGTTTACGATGTAAATTCCATAGAAACGAGAGGCGCCGCGCTTGGTGAAATAAGCGGCAAAGCCGAAGTCTTGCTTTTGCCGTATTGCGCCAAACCTCTTGATTGCAAACACCGCAATGCGGACTCGTGCGAGGAATGCGGAAAGTGTACGGTGGGCGAAGCCTACACGATGGCAAAAGAAGCGGGCATGCGCGTGATTTCTATAAACAATTACGAAAACCTCGTTGGAGTTCTGGAAAACGAAAAAAAAATGGGAACAAAAGCGTTTATCGGCGCGTGTTGCAGCGCCTTTTTCAAAAAGCGGCACAAGGCGTTTGTTGATTCGGGTATGCCTTGTGCGATTGTGGATATAGACGATACGACGTGCTACGAACTCAACGAAGAAAGCATCGCGTACCTCGGCAGGTTCCAAAGGCAGACGAATCTGAAAATAGATGTCCTAAAAAAGGTGATTGATATCAGGAATAAAAGGCGGCATTTCAAAAATAGTGCTAAAGTCTGAAAGTTGTTTAAGGTTTAGGGCGTTCTTGAAAAGGAGAGGGGTGCGGTGTTAAGTTGAAATTAGGGGCTGTGTTCCTTATAGTTCTCTATTGAAGGGGTCAAGCGCTAAAGCCGCCGGAGACGCTATTGCCGGGAAACAATTTTGTTGGGGATAAGCCAAGATGAAGCCGCTGAAAATAGTACTGTGCGATTTCGCGCCGTCACTGGCAGGCAGGCCGCTATGGGATGTTATAGAGCCTCCTCTGGGGCTTATGTCGCTTTCTTCGTGGATAAAACGTGCGTTCGGAAGCCGTGTTGAGGTGCGCATTCTGCAGGCAAGGATGGACTTCTCCACATTTGATCAGTTCGGACGCCTGGTATCCGAGATTGACCCGGACCTTGTCGGGCTCCGTTCTCTCACTTTCGAATCGAGGCAGATTCATCGTGCGGCCGCCATCGCAAAAAGTAAAACAGGCGCAAAGGTTATTGTGGGCGGCCCCTACCCGTCGTCCGCGCCGGAAAGGATTGCCAACGACCCCAATATTGACGCGGTAGTTATAGGTGAAGGGGAAAAGACGCTGGAAGAAATTGTTTCATGCATTCTTTCAGGCATGGAAGACTGGCGCAATGTGCGAGGCATATGTATTAATCATAATGGCGATATTATTCACACGGGAGAAAGACCTCTAATATCCGATCTGGCCGAGCTGCCAATGCCGGACTACGACGCGGTGCAATTGCATGATTACAATAAATTGGCCGGCTTTTCCTGTTCGTCGAGGCCAAGGGCTACCATTCAGTTTTCCCGTGGGTGCCCTTACAGCTGCACCTACTGCCACGACATAATGAAAAAAACTTACCGCACAAGACCTCCGGAAGCGGTTTTCGAGGAAATCGAGTTTTTGAGGCGAGAAAAAAATATCCGGAACTTTATTTTCGTCGACGACCTTTTTAACCTGCATGCGGAACAAGCCGAAATACTTTTGCGAAAAATACGCGATGAACTTCCCGGTTTGCGCCTGTTCTTTCCAAATGGCCTCCGCGGAGACCGCATTGAACCCGGTTTCATAGACCTTCTTACAGAAGCGGGCATGGTGGAAGTCAATTACGCTCTTGAAACCGGTTCGCCGAGAATGCAAAAGTTGATAAAGAAGAATCTCAATATTTCTAAGCTGATCGAAGCGGTCAATATAACTGCCGAGAAGGACGTCGTCGTCGGACTTTTCATGATGATGGGTTTTCCGGATGAAACCGAAGAGGAAGCGGAAATGACTTTCAACGCATTGATGAAAATGCCGATGGTCCATTTTCCGTACCTTAATATGCTCAAAATCTACGAAGGTACCAGCATGTACCGCGAAGCGGTTAAGAAAGGTTGCGACATGGGCCGAACTGCATCCGGTCTCGAAGAAAGCTTCGACAGGTTTAACCCGGAATTCTTACCGTTTTCCGAAAAGGTTGTTTTGAGAATCAGAAAGCGCATTTTGCGCAGGCACTTTTTTAAAAAAGCCCGGCTCGCGCACGTCCTTCCCATACAGAGAAAACTTTTCATAAAATCGGAACTGGAGCGCAAATATAGTACTTATCTTCCGAAATTCGACGGCATGGAATCGCTCGACCGCCGCGCATACAGCGCTTATACAGCCATTGCCGGTCCGGCGCCAATGTCGGCGGTCAGGTACTGAGCGGAACCTTCCTTGCCGATTGAGTACAGCCGGGCCGTTTTAGGTTAGCAGGCAGATCGCCTTTTACCTTTTGCTGAAATACTCCTGTATTTCCCAGAAGCGCTCCATGAGTCTTTCGTGGGGAATCTCGGAAAAGGAGGTTCCTGTGTCAATGAAATGTATCTGCCGCCAATCCATTTTTTCCGGAATTTTTCCATCTGCCTTAAGTTTATCGAAAAGGTGGGAACCGGGCAGCGGTGTAAATACGGACCACGATACCCTGTCGAGATTCAGCCTTTTGGCCAAATCGAATGTCATATCGATATCGCGCTCCGTTTCGCCGGGTACGCCAAGCATGAAAAAACCGGAAACTTTTATATGGCGGCGGGCGATTTTGACGGCGGATTCTATCTGCTCTATAGACGTTTTCTTTTTAAGGGTATCCAGAGTTGCAGGTGAGCCTGATTCAATGCCAAGGTCTATTTGCTCAAGTCCGGCTTCGGCCATTTGGACAATCTGTTTTTCACTAACAAGGTCAACGCGGCTGTTGATTTGCCACTTTATGTCGAGTTTGGCTTTAAGTACTTCTTCGCAAAAACGGTCGATCCATTTTCGTTGAAGGTTCAGGATGCTGTCCTTGAACCATATGCCTTCTATCCCGTAGCTTTCCTTAAGTGTTTGCATCTCTTCGACTACCAGCTTTGGGTCGCGAATTCTGTAACCGCGTCCCATGGTCTGGTTTACCGCGCAAAAAGAGCAATCGTACGGGCAGCCGCGCGAAACTATCATCGATATCCCGTCTATCGACCTGAGGTGGCGGGTGTAGCTTATGTATTCCCTTATCGGAAAACTGCCGTAATCAGGGATAGGAAGGCTGTTTACATCTTTTATTATCGGAGCCTTGTCCGGGATAACGGGCCTTCCGTTTTTTTTGTACCCCATTCCGGGAATATCTTCCGGCGAGCCTTTCCTTAAGAGTTGAGTCAACGGCTCTTCTCCCTCGCCACGAACAATATAGTCCACGCTGCCTTCCGTCAGCGCTTCTTCCGGCATTACGGTAGGGTGAACCCCGCCTAAAACGACGCGGGCCGATGGGAGAATTCTTTTTACAAGATCCGCCAGTTCAATAGCCGAAGAGTAAGTTGTAGTCATCGCGGTTATCCCGACAAAAGGCGGTCTGTTCCTTTTCAGGAAATCTTCTATCGCTTTTGTACCGAGCCTTTCGCCCTGAACATCCATAAGGGACGCATCAAAACCTTTCTTGCGCAGCGATGCGACGATAGACGCCAGCCCAAGTGGCGGCTCGAACGGGAGCACGTACATGTTTCCTTTCTCTATAAGTGAAAGATTTTCAGAAAAACGGTCGCGAAAGGCTTCTGGTTTCAGGTACGAAGGGTTAATAAACAAAATATCCATTCTCTTGCCTTAAATTTATTTTATCTGCTATTCTTTATGCATACCATAGAATAAAAACAAGGGATTTTAAAAATAATATTTGGAATGCAATCAGGGGGAATGGATTAACCATGCCTGTAGTAATAGTTCGCGTTGAACACTTGGGAAGCGGCGCTTCGGAATCTTTCTATTCTCCGTCGACATGCATTCACGACTTTATCAAAAAGGGCGAATCTTACACTGTGGCGGATTTCAGGAAAAGAATGCTCGAGGGCCTGAAAAAAGCAAACCGTCTTGTTGTCGACAAATACGGGTATGCATGTTTTGGCTGCGATATCGAGATTATGAAAGTCGAGAAACTGCCCGAAAACGAAAACAAATCGCAAATTAAAGTAATGGAACTGAAGCCATGACGCCGCGACTTTGGCGGCCGGCCGGCGATACAAACCGAAGGATGTGTTATGAAAGTAGCTGATGAAATAATCACTAATATAGAAACGGGTATAACGGCGCTTGGCCAGATAGATATATCCAAACTCGAAAAGTCCGGCGTTCATATGTTGTCCGCAAGGCTGATGGGCCTTACCGAAAAACTCAATAAGCTTGCCTACATGATGCTCTATACGGTAGAGAACCAGGACCCGACGCCGAATGAAGATTTCAAAAAGCTTCGATAGGCGGACTTCCACTTGGACGCGGACATTTCCGGCATGAACCTGACGAAATTAAAACTCGACCTTCTTTGCCACGGTATAACTATGGACGACCGCCTCAAGGAAGGCCTAATTCCGCGATACCGCTACAAACGCGCGTCCCTTTCCGAGGGCCGATGCTTTCAGCTGGAATACGAAGGCAGAACCACCGTGATAAACCTTGCCGTATATGAGAAATTCGCCCAAAGCTCGCCCTACCGGTACGATCATGAAAAAAGAGGGCTCTTTTTTGACGGCAACTCTGTGTGCAAAATGGTACTGGTCGATGATCCCGAATGGTATCTTTACGAACTTGGAGACGGGACGATGTGGGGTTCTCAAATTCAGCTTCACGGGACGGGGGTCCTGGCGACCTCGCTTTCCAGTTATTGCGTCTTCAAGGACAAGAACGAAGGCTGCGGGTTTTGCGGAATGACCCTTGATAAAGACAACCGTGCAAAAGACCCGAAAAAGTTGGCGGCCGTTCTTGCGGCTATAGAGAAGAAATACCCCGGAGTTTTTCATGAACTTAACGTCAACTCCGGTACGTCGCTAAATGATGATAGGGGCGCGGAAATGTTCCTTGAAACAATAAAGGAAATCAGAAAAGCAAGCGACGTACTTATCGCCGCGCAAATAGCGCCGATGGAAGACTTTTCATGGGTGGACAGGTTGAAAGATGCCGGGCTAAGCAGCCTGAGTTTCAATTTGGAAATATGGGATAACGATGTGCGCGAAAAGATCATGCCGGGAAAAGGAAGGATACCGAGGGAACTTTATCTGGACATACTTGAATACGCGGGGAAGGTTTTCGGCGGGGTGAATGTTTCATCGTGGCTGATAGGCGGGCTGGAGCCGCCGGAATCTACAATTCAGGGTGCGGAGCAGATTGCACGGCGAGGAGTTTTGCCTTTTGTAACCGTCTTCCGCCCCCTCATAGGTTCGACCATGGAAAATGAAAAACCGCCTGACATAGAAACGATGATAAAAATATACAAAGAGCTGAAAAGTATTTTAGGAAAATACGGTCTTGATCCCCAAAAAGCCGATACTGGCTGCGCAAAATGCGATTGCTGCGCGGCGGGCAGGGAGGTTCTGACGCTTGGGGTTTGATATGAATAAAACAACGTCTTTGTGGGAGACTGTCATCTCCGAAGGTACCTACCACCTGGAAATGCCGGACGAGCTGGTCATTCGTTCTATAAATATGTTCAAACGCGAAAGCCCAAAAAAAATACTGGATGTTGGCTGCGGTTTAGGAAGGCATATTCAGCTCTTCGCGGAGCGGGGACACACGGTGCTGGGGGTTGATATAGCGCTTAGCGCAATAAGAAAATCGCGAGTTAAAGCGGTGCCTTACCCGAGAGCATACCTCGCACTTTGCGATGTAACACATCTACCGGTGTCTTCGAACCAGTTTTGCCTGGTACTGGCCTGGCGCATGCTGCACCTTAACGACAAGGATCACATAGATGATGCGCTAAAAGATATTCACAGGATTTTACGACCGAACGGAATTATAATCTGCTCGGTTCGGTCGACTTCAAACACACTTTATTTCAAGGGCAAAAGGGAAGGAAGGGAAATAGAGCCGGGTACCTTTGTTATAGACGTGGGCGGCATTGCCGGGCTTATTTATCATTTTTTTTCAAGACAAGAAATTGAAACCACATTTTCGAAGTACTTTACAATAAGCTCCATAGAAGAAAAAGAACTTGAACATACAAGCTATACCTCAAATGATAAAAAGCACCGGAACTGGTTTTGGATTATAATTGGCAGAAAAAGGGGAAATGGAGATTGATATGATGCGTTTTTTCTGGCACATTTCTTTAATTAAAGTTGCGCTATGCCGGTAATAATCAAAAACCGAGAAAACGGGCTAGGGCAGATTCTTGTGGGCATGGAGACTCTTGCCAATGCCCTTAAGATTACTTTCGGCCCCCGCGGCAGGCACGTTATGATTGAAAAATCCGGAGACCCCGTAAAGTTTACGAGGATAGGCGCTGAAGTGGCCGACGGTTTTCGTTTGAGCGGGACTTTCCAGAACCTTGGCGTTTCTCTTTTGCGCGGCGTTGCGGAATCAACGTATCGAAACGCGGGCGATGGGTCGGTAATGTCCACCGTAATGGCAATGAAGCTCTTTAAAGAGTGTATAAGGCTGGTTCAGTCCGGCCATTCCATAGTCGACCTTGGGAAAGGCCTGCTTAACGGCGCTGAAAAGGTCAATGAAAGCCTTACCGCTTTTTCGAAACCCGTTAAAACAATAAATCAGATGGAAAGCCTCCTTGTAACATCGAGCGGGGGCGATTCATGGATAGTGGAACCGATTCTCAGTTTGCACAAAAAGCTTGGAGATAAAGGCTCGGTAACTTTCGGGTACACGGACGGCATTGAAAACAAAATAATATTCAGGAAAGGTCTCTCGTTTGACGAAACATACTTGTCGCCTTACTTCGACGACCCGAACAGCGAATCCTCTGAACTGGACGATCCCTTTATCCTGGTCTGCGCCGATAAAATTACGGATATGGAAGAAGTTTTAAGTCTTACCGAAAAAATCTCAGAAACGGATCGACCGCTGCTGGTTATTGCCGAAGATATTAATGACGACGCGCTTTCGCTGTTCCTGCTGAACAAGAAAAGCGGCGTGCTGAACACCATATGCGTAAAGGCGCCGGGGTTCGGCGACAAGAGGGTGGACCTTTTGGAAGACATTGCCGCCTTTACGGGTTCCAAGGTTTTTGGAAGGTCGCTTGGCAGTCCTTTTGAAAAGATCGGTCCGGACAAGCTGGGCGGCGCGCAAAAAGTCAGGGTGGAAAGATCGCGGACTATCATCATGGATGGGAAAGGCACAAAGAGCCGGCTTAAAAAGCGGCTGGGGGAACTCAGGAAGCGCCTCTCCGAAGAAACCGACGACTACGAAAAACAGACTATGAAAACACGTATCGCAAAGCTTATGGCGGGAGTGGCGACCATAAAAATTGGCGGTTACACCGAAACGGAAAAAAGTTTAAAAAGATCGCAGATTTCACACGCATACTCCACGCTGCTATCGGGAATGGAAGGCGGGTATGTGCCCGGGGGCGGACTTGCGCTTATGATGGCGGCAAGCGCCCTTGAAAAATCAAGGCCCGGAAATAACTACGAGCCGGCCTATAAAGCGCTGGCTACGTCATTGTGCGCTCCGCTTGTTCTTCTGGCAGAGAATTCCAACGCTAACGGGGACTACATAAAAGAAAAAGTAACCGACGGCTCGTTTAAATCGGGATTCAACGCCCTTACCGGCAAACTTGAAAGCGTTGCTTCATGGCCGGTAATCGATCCGCTTAAAACCGTTCTTGTAGCAGTCGATACAGCGGTGAGCTTTGCCGTCAATCTGCTGTCCAGCGAAGTGTTTATTGCCGAAAAACCTTATGTCCTTGCCGAAGACGAGGCTCCCTTGCTGGGACTGAAAGGGCACAAGGGCATGCGCGGCATTGCCGGCATGGAACACGACCACAAATAATTAAACTGACTCGTTCGGACGGTTTATAGGATAATGCAATAAGCCTCCTATTGCATTTTGTATTGCGGGAACTGCAAACACAAGCCCGCTGACACAGGTTAACATCCTGTATTTCTTTTAATTACCTCACCTTCCCCACACTCGACCCTCCAGAAGCAGGTTTTCAGACGGTGTGTTCAAGGAGGGAATAGATATTGCTCTGTTTTCAGTTAGGGTATTGGGATAGAAAAAATTCATATTTAGGAGGAAATCAGATGAATAAAACTTTTAACCTTTCCACTATCGCTCTTAAAGACGCCCTTTGGCTAACAGCCGGTCTAATATTGGCAGTCTCTTCCATCATCATAGTTTCTTACGGAGCAGACTCCATTGTGATGGGCGTGCACGACACTTTCCACGATTTCAGGCATGCTATCGGGATGCCCTGCCACTAGTTTTGATGGATGATTCGCATTTGAAAAACGGTATCTTGGTTGGTTTTATTTCCGGTGTTCTATGGGGATGGGTTTCGCTTCTTAGCAATTACATAACGGGAATAGGCCCTATCGAGCAGGGATTCTTCCGGGAGCTTCTTCAGTATTCAATCGGAGGGGCCATTTTTGGAATGATTATCGGCTGTCTCTTTTTGCTTGTCGGCAGCCGGATGCCTTTCAAGAAAATACTTCCAAATGCCGTTGTACTTTCAGTCTTCTTCTGGCTTGCCTTGAGGCTTGGAGGCCAGATACTTTCGCATGAAAACTACGCAAGGTACGTTACCGATTCCGCGGAAACCATACAGGGTTTCGTGTTGGCGGTTGTTCTGGGGTGCATACTGGGAGCATTCTGGAAAACAGAAAATAATGAAAATGGCTGATTGGGCTGGAAAAATACTATGCTACGCTTTAGCCGGATTATAAAGAGGGGAAATTATGAATGATAAAAAGAAGGAAGCAAAAGCAAACCGCATTAAAATGGTCAGTAGAAGATCGTTTCTGGAAACTTCGGCGATGGGACTCGGTGCAGCAACGCTGGGCCTGCCTGCTATCAACTCGTACTCCGAGGCGGCAGAGTATCCGGTGGTTAAAAGCTGCTACCTGCCGATTACGGACGCAACCCCTATAATCCTGGCGCATGAGCTGGGATTTTACAAGGAAATAGGCCTTAAATCCGAACGTCCGATACTTATTCGCGGCTGGTCTCCCATTGCCGAAGCATTCATGGCAAGAAGATTCAACCTTACCCACCTGCTTTTGCCGATACCGATGTACATGAGGTTCGGCCTGGGCTTTCCGGTAAAAGTTGTGGCATGGGATCACATTAACGGATCAGCGCTAACCGTCGGTAGAAAAAGCGGCATAAAATCGTACGCCGACTGCGGCGGAAAGAATATCGCCGTTCCGTACTGGTACTCGATGCACAACATTATCATGCAGTTGATCCTACGCAAGTATGGCATTGAAACGGTTATACAAAACAGGAACAAACCGTTGACAAACAAGCAGTGCAACCTTTTCGTCATGGCGCCGCCGGATATGCCTACAGCAATGGCTACCGGGGCAATCGACGGCTACATTGTTGCGGAACCGTTTAACGCAGCCGGCGAGTTACTGGCCAAAGGAACGATAGTGCGTTTCACCGGCGATATATGGAAAAACCATCCGTGTTGCGTTGCGGTTATGCAGGAAGAAGTTGTCAAGAACAAGGATTATTCCCACAAAGTTATTCACGCCCTTGTAAAGGCCGAGCTATGGGCTTACCAGAATACGGAGAAGGCCGCGCACATAATGTCGAAAGACGGCGCGGGCTACCTGCCGCTGCCTGAAAAGATTATTAAACGCGCAATGATCTACTACGATCCGCAGGTTTACGGCAAGTCGGGCACAGGCGCCATCCAGCATCCGGAGTGGAATGCCAAGCGCTGGTCGTGCGAGCCTTACCAGTTCAGGTCCACCACGGACAGGGTCGTTGCAGAGTTGAAGCGAACGAAGATGGAAGGCAAGGTAGAGTTTATCCAATCGATGGACGCCAACAAGGTCCAAAACGAATTAATGTACCTAGACGGTGTTGTAGAAGCCGCCAAGAAACTCGGCGGCCTGCACCTGTTCGACGGCGTGAACAAGGATGATCCCTATAACCGTGTAGAGGTTGTAGAGGTATAAAGGCAATCTTGTGCTTCCGACGGATTTGAACAATGTGTCACGGGGAGCGGAGAGCCGCTTCCCCGGGCGCTTTACTAACAAGAGTGCCAGAACCTGACTAAGGAAAGGGAATTAATAGTGAAAAGTGTCACGGGAAAAATCAAACTGTTTGTAAGTGTTGTAACTGTTACTTTTATCTTTGGAATTACTGCATGCGCCACTACCGGGATAACCGCCCAGGAGAAATCAGATCTTCTTGGCACAACTCTGGCTAAAATATCCAAGCTGACTTGGGGAATACAGGACCTTAAAAGACAGGGACTGGCAGATAGCCACAAGGAAGTAAGCGCCAAGTCGGCCGCCCTCGCCAAAAAGAAGGCAAAATTAAAGGAACTGCTTGAGTCCGGCGTGAAACCCGACGAAGCAATAGTACCCGTTACAGGGGAGACACTCCTGAAATACAGTAAAAGAAGGAAGATGACACCGGACGTTGTCAGTCTCTTGAAAAAGCACGGCGCGACAAAATAAGCGGCCGTTGGTCGGTGCGGCATCCGGTTACCGATGCCGCAGGCGGCGGCGGGTAAGGCCATATAGAGGGCCCGGGCTGTCTGCCGATAGACCGGGTCAGACTTTTTGCATCCGTTGCAAGCTTCCCCTTAGTTTCAGGACGGTTTCGGTAATTGAAGGGCATTCCTCGAAAGGCGGCTTACCTGCAAGGTCGGCCTTTACCGCACAGATGTCGAAGGGAAGAACTGCGATAATATTTTCTGCTCCCAGCACTTTCTCTATAGTCTTTCGTTCGTTTTCATCGTGCACCTTGTTCAGTACGAAGCTTGTACGGGGAATGCCCAACTGCTCTGCAAGGCCAGTTATTTTTTGCGCCGCCTGAATAGATCGCATCCCCGGTTCGATTATTACGATAAGGTTGTCGACAGACTCCGCCGTTCCCCTCGTTAAATGCTCGAAACCTGCTTCCATATCCAGAATTACCCACTCGTCCCGTTCGATAAAAAGATGGCTCATGAAAGACCGCAAAAGCGCATTTTCCGGGCAGTAGCACCCGGTCAGGGCTTCCTTCAGCTCGCCGGTAACGATCAGCTTGAGGTTTTTGATATTTACGGCAAAGCGGTCTATAAAATCGTCGACCTTTGGGTTGAGCACGAACATTGCGCCGAAATCGCCGGGGCTGGCGCCCGTTCTTTCTTTGAGTATTTCTTTGCGCTCTATGAGGGGTATCAAAGGCCCTTCCTTTTCGGCGTCATATCCGATGGCCTGCGCCAGGTTGCCGCTTGGATCCGCATCGATTGCAAGGACCGATTTGCCTTCTTTAGCCAGTTGAAGGGCGAGTATAGAACTTACGGTTGTTTTTCCAACCCCACCTTTCCCGCTAATTGCGATTTTCATTTTGCGCACTTTTTTCCAGCTGAGGAGCGCTGATACCGTATTTCTTGATTTTGCGGTAAAGAGTGGTGTAATCAATATCTAGTATTTTCGATGATTCGCTTTTGTTCCAGTTGGTCATTTCCAAGACCCTGAGTATGTGCTGGTATTCCACGCTTTCGAGCGATAGTTCTGTCGGGTATTCCGTAAGGATGCGGTTGCTCTCTCCGGCGAGTCCGGCAGGTATGCTCGCCGTTGATTCGGGATCGTCCGGATCGTGCAAAGCCACCATTCTTTCGAGCGTATTGCGTAATTCACGTATATTGCCGGGCCAGTGGTACTTTTTAAAAGCTTCAATTGCCTCATTGTCAATATTGCAATTCTTCCTCTCACTTTTGCATATCTCCTCAAGGAAATGCTTTACCAGCAAGGGGATATCGGAAATTCGCAACCGAAGCGGAGGGATAAGGAAGTTTACCACCTTAAGCCTGTAGAAGAGGTCTTCTCTGAACTCTTTGTCGCCCACCATCTGCTTAAGGTTTTTGTTTGAAGCGGTTACTATCCTTATGTCGACGTTAATAAACTTGGTTCCGCCCACGCGCATGAACGACCTTTCCTGGAGGACGCGCAGCATTTTTGCCTGAAGATCCATTCTGAGGTTGTTTATCTCGTCCAGAAAAAGCGTTCCGTTATTTGCAACTTCCATAATGCCTATTTTCCTGCTTGTCGCGCCGGTAAAGGAGCCTATTTCGTGGCCGAAAATTTCTGACTCCAGAAGATCAGGCGGAATTGCTGCGCAATCGATAGGCACGAAAGGGCCGTAGCGCTTCGGACTGTTATAATGTATATGCCTTGCCAGCAGCTCTTTCCCTGTGCCGCTTTCTCCTTCAATAAGTATATTAACAAGGCTTTCGGATAGTTTATGAACGTCTTTCATTATGCTTTTCATGGCGGGACTGCTTGTTATAAGCGGCAGTGGTTTATTGGAACTGTCGATCTGGGCCTTTAGCGAAATGTTTTCAGTTTTCAAATGGCGGGTTTGTATTCCCTTTTCGATAATAACTTTCAGGTGGTCGGGTTCGAACGGTTTTTGCAGAAAATCGTAAGCTCCCATATTCATAGCTTTTATTCCCGCCCTGATGGAAGAAAAAGCCGTTATCATTACGAAGACAATGTTCGGGTCAATCTTTTTTGCCTGCTCCAGAACATCAAAACCGTCGATGTCGGGCATCATCAGGTCGCATACCACAAGATCGAAGCTGCTATCTTTCTCGATCAGTTTTAATGCTTCCCGGCCGCTGAGGACGTATTCCATATGGTAAAGATCATCCTCCATGTTCCGCATTATGCCTCGGACAACCGGAAGCTCATCGTCGATTATTAGTATTTTGTGCATATCTTTATACTTTACAGTTCCTCTTTCTTGTCGTTTAATGGGGCATCCTCATTATTGACATGTGTGCATGTCGCGATCACATCAAATATAATTTTGAAACATGCCCCTTGGCCGAGCTTGCTTTCTATTTTCAGTTCACCGTTATGGTGTCTGATTATACCGTAGCTTACCGCAAGTCCGAGCCCCATTCCTTCGCCAATTTTTTTCGTTGTATAGAAAGGATCGCATACCCTGTTAATATGAGTCGGAGCGATGCCCTTGCCGTCGTCTTTAAAAGTTATTTGTACTTTGGAATCGATGACTTTGGTCGAAATTGCCAGCGTTCCTTTGCCCTTTGTGGCGGCAATGGCGTTTTGAATGATATTGCTGAAAACCTGAATAAGCTGGGCTTCGTCCGCCTTGACTACGGGGTTGGCTGGGTCGTAATCCTCAATAATATGCATTTTGATATCAGGCGTTGTTTTTGTAATTATCCTTAAGATTCCGTGCAGAAGTGCGCTTATCTCAACCGGGGCGACGGTTTTCGGCGCCTCCATGGACAGGTCCATAAGCTGCTTTATAATATTGCCGCAACGTTTTCCCTGATCTTTTATCATCTCAAGGTCTTCGGAAAGAAACGGATCGTTCTTGTAACGCTTAATCAGCCCGCTGGAAAGGCCGATAATGCTCGTAAGCGGATTGTTTATCTCGTGCGCCATGCCGGCGGCGAGTACGCCAACCGATGCGAGCCTGTCCGATTCTTTCAGCTTATTTTCCATTGCAAGGAGACTCGTTATATCCTTGAAAACTTCAACTCCCCCGTATATTTTTCCGTTGGAGTCGATCAGCGGTGCGGTACTCTTTAGAATCACAAGCTGTTTCCCGTGCCTGCTGACAAGGTTAATACGCTCATTATGTATATCGCAGCTTTTCTTGCCGCCAGTTTTGCCGTTTCCGTTATCCGAAAAGAGGCCACAGGTTTGTTCGCTGCATTGTGGGCTCTGAAAAATATCGGTGCACTCTCTGCCAATGGCCTCGTCCTGCGTGTAGCCGAGTATTTGTTCGCTGCCTTTATTGAAAAAGCGTATTTTGCGTTTCGTATCAATAATCATCAAACCGTCGGAGATCGAAGTAATAATAGTTTCCGACTGACGCCGTTCCTGATCGAGTTTCCGTATGGTGTACTTCAACTTGGCGCCCATATTGTTAAACGCCCTAGCAAGGGTCCTGAATTCCTGCGGGCCGGAATTCAGATTTATCTTAAAGTCGTATTCGTCGCGCCTGATTCGATCCATTCCTTCCATTACCTGGTTTATGGGCTTAGTAATCTTGTAAGCGCTTGAAATGGACATTAAAATGCCTATAAGTGCGAGCAGGGCGGCAAGCAGAAATCCGCGCTTGAAAATTCCCCTTATTTCATCTTCGACTTTTCTCATGTCATGCTCCAACACGATATAGCCGACAATCTTGTTTATAACGAAAATCGGGTATGAAAGGGTAAAGGTGGATTTCGGGACGCGGTTGTACTTTTTCAATATCCCTGTCGATTCCAGCAGTTTGAAATCGGCCGGTAACGACACTTTCTCGCCTATTCGCCACCTGTCGGTATGGGCAATAATGGTTCCGTCGCTGTTTACAATCATGACGTATTTAACTGTAAGGGTCTCTTTTATTTTCTGGGTGTACTGGTTCAGCTTGTCGTAGTTGCTCCAAAATAGCTGCGTAGAGGTGGAGATACTCATTATCTTCAAAATGGAAGAGGCGCTGTCCTCAAGGTTCTTTAAGGCGATTTTCTTCTGGGTATGTGTGAAATAAACAGTGGAGATGCTTACGAACAACAGTATGTATAAAGTTAGCAACCCTATAAGCATTTGCTGAAGTTTCACTTAGTACAATCCCCCATCCTCTGATATCATATGCAATCAATTTTATCAGATTTGTGTGGAATATGTACAGGGCACACGGGGTTTAAGTAATGAAGCTATATTGTACCAAGTTTTCAGAAGGAGTAAACTCCCTTAGCATTTTTCACGCGGCAGCGGAACTTGGAATCGAGTGTGTGATAATAACTTCTCCTGCCTCGACGTTTGTCAGCACTGGTTATTTTGATAACGCCGCATCGGTGCTGAACAGAGATAAGCTTCTTGCCGACGGGATACCCGTATTTCGGAGGAAAATCGGGGGGGGAGTGGTACTCCTTGATCCTGACCAGGTCTTTTACCAGATAGTGCTTGATAGGAACAGCCCGATTTTGCCGCGCATGATTAAAAACGCATACGTAAAATTCTCCAAAGCGCCCATAAAAGCTTTCGCACAACTTGGTGTGCAAGTGGAGTACAGACCAATAAACGATTTGGTCGTTACTGCTTCGAAATTAAAAATATCGGGACAGGGCGCCGGGATTGTAGAAAAAAGCTTTGTTTTTGCAGGTAATATGCTCATTGATTTCAACTGTGAGTTAATGGCCGACATTCTGAACGTTCCAGACAAAAAAAAGGCCTCCCTCGTAAAGATGCTCAAGAGTAACCTTACAAGTCTAACAAAGGAACTTGGCCGCAAACCGGATAAAGAAGAGGTCGAATCCGTCCTGGCTGAAAAATTCAAAAGCGAGTATCCGCAGCTTGAAGAATCCTCACCGCCGGATACGCTTTTGCAACGGGCATCCCAACTCTCCGTCCAAATGACGTCGGACGTTTTTGTTTACGAAGAGTCGGGCCGCTCCCATGATCAAATAAAAATCCGCGAAGGCGTATATTTCGACAGAACCTAAGCCATATCGGACAGATCGCGGCTTGCGGCTTTAAGATACTCCTCAGCCCCTTCGGAGCCGGTTAAAAGCGTATGGGGAAAATCCTTATGCGTCGGTTTAAGTTTAACTATCCAGTTGCTGTATGGATCGCCATTGACCCGGGCCGGATTTTTTACAAGTGAATCGTTTACTTCCAAAATGACGCCCCCAATGGGGGTCGATATGGGGCCTACCCATTTGCTGCTTTCAACCGTAGCGACACTCTGGCCGACCCCGATTTCCTGTCCAACGCCTTTTGGAGCCAGCGAAACCAGTTCGCCGATCAACTCTACCCCTATGTCGGTTAGGCCTATCAGGCAATTTCCGCTTTCGGACCGAACCCATATGTGCTCCACTACTTTTCCGTTATTGATCCAGTAGTAAAGATTTTCCGGTACTTTGCTGTTTTTTATAAAATGCTCCTACAATTATTTATTTTACAGTAAACGTCAAAAATCGCATTAACCGCGCCTAAATAGATTTCGCATCCTTTCCGGTCTCGTTAACCGGAGACGCCTGCTGAATCGGCAAAATATTGTAGCATGAAGAAACTTATAAAGACAGGCTGGCAACAGACCCGAATTGACTCATATTAGATGTAACCGAAGGGCGTGCTTTAGGGCCAGATTCACCACCAACAATTACCCAGTCAATACCGTTAAGGTTTAAATCTGGTAAAGGACAAAGTAACGGCTCATGCGAATGATATTTAGTAAATGCTCCTGACTTTTTCAGGTGCTCTGCACGATAGACGTAATCATTATTTTCAATAGAAACACCTACCCATATATTATCTGTCCAATGCAATATGGGGCTTAGTTCCTCCAGTCTTTCGGCTCTTCTAGTTAATACTTGGAACGTGAGCCAATTAGCTCCATTCATAATCTGAAATAGCTTTTGGATGAACGGATACGGTACTGATTCATGGAAAGTGTCACTCATAGAGTTCACTGAACTGCATCCCAAGGAAGTATGCGATTGCATATAAGAGCGTGACACTCTTGGACTGCCACCATACATGATCCCTCCACAAGAATTGGTGCCCAAGGCCGTTGTACGCAAACACCGTGAAAAATACGGCTGTTACGTATAAAACATAATAGAGATAGCTGATGTCCCAAATTGACAGGTACAGGAATAAGTTATAGGCGATCATAACAGCCACAATCCCTGAAATAAATCACGTCGTATTGACCAACTGGTAATCGGGTATTCTGAAATTAAGATAAATGTGACCAATTTGCATCCCAACTGTAGCCAAATTGTAGCCAACAAGTGCTGAATACTCGGAAATAGCCGGACTCCTCGGAACTACCAGAAAAGCCCTAAGTGTCTCATTTTCAACATTTCACGGAGGAACAAACACCAAATCAGGCAGTTATCAAAATCCCCAATCTTGCCCTTTCACGGCGGCAACAGGGGTTCAAATCCCCTTGGGGACGCCAATTTTTCAACCAAACCTCGCCTAAACCTTTCAACTCCAGTTCCGTTTTCCGGCTGACGCAGGGGTTCCCCTCCTACGTCGGGACTTGGCAAATCCCCTTGGGGACGCCATTATTTCCAGGCACTTATCCTGTTCCAACGCTTCCAGACTTTATAGTCTGTGCTATTTTTGAAATCGCCTCTATAAGGCGGCAACAATGAAACTAGGAATTAATGAAGCAGACTATTATGGATAGACTGGCAATCGGTCAGTGTTGAGCAAGTTATTAAGATATTGCTTTAATCAAACAGTATACTGTAAAACCCGGCAATAGGAAAGACTCCCCCGGCTAGCGCGCGACCTGGAATTACGGAATGCGGGGGTTGCCTTTGTCATGATGTTCCCGGCACTCACTCCACCGGCATACCGGTCACATCAGATAAATTGAGATGGTTGTGCAACAGGCTCCGATGTGATATACAGCAAGCATATTATTTAACTATGTAGGGAGGATAAATACCATGTCATTACAAATGAAGTTAATGTCTTTGCTAACGATCGGAATA